>PLOG01000164.1:111464-138037 GCA_003142935.1 Acidobacteriaceae bacterium | reverse complement strand
GCTATGACCGACAGACACCTAGAAACGGAAAGAGCCGCCCGGCAACAGGGCAGCTCTTTCCTCAGGGAGAATAGTTCCAACGGAGGCAAAACCATCAGAACTTTCTGGCTGCATAGTAGGAGCAGGGGAAAGGAGTGTCAAGGACAAATCTCGGTCGAAATAAGTGGCTTCATTTCATATAGTTATAGGAGGCCCTACGGCGGGGACGCGGTGGAACTCTTCGACGTATCTTCGCCTTTGATTCTCCGGCATTTGCCGACATTTAGGGGTGTTTCATCCTATTTATGCCCAGTTTTCCACAGGTAAACCCCGTCATTAACCATCCGGATGCGGACCTTTGACCGGTCTGAGCTTTTCGTCCCATTCTTCTCGCAAATCGAGACGAATGAATTCTTCGTCGAAGACCGACGAGGCCGGCTTTCCTCGCATAATGCGGTACAGTGCCCTGCCGCCGCCGAGGAAAAATCCGAGCAGAAGCGCCGCGCTGGCGCCGACGATCACAATGGCGGCGATGCTCATTAGAACCTTCGCTGTCTTTGCCACCTCCGATTCCGTGGGCTGAGGAATTGCGGTAAGGTCGGCCTCGTAGTGGACCATCTCGAGCAACTTGTGGCTCTCCTCGGGAATGGCGTCGCCGCTGACAATGGCAACCAGCGGACCGCTGCGCCGGACCTCGAGCGAAGCCAGGTCGGACTCCTGCAGCAGTTTGGGCCATGGCGGCTGGGCCTTACTCCCGGCTTTGATGTAATCGCGAATCCTGGGTTCCTGTGCTTCGGCCATCTGCGGCGTGGGATAGTCGATGATGGTGAGCGTCGCTGGCCCGGACCTGAGCGAGTAGTTTGCGGTCACCGTCTCCGCGCCGCGATCGAAGCCTACGAGCTCCGGCGGCAACACGCCACCCCCGCCTGCGTAGCCTGCGGCGCCGATGGCGTAGTGCGTGGTTTGTCCATCGAGCGAGCCCTGGGGCAGGTTGGCCAGAATGGGCGGCATCAGCGCCCTGGTTCCCGGCGGGTTGGGCATGTAGTTGGCCAGCTCGCGCAGCTCTCCTGCCGACATGGGGCCAATATGCGAGAACGTCGCATCGACTACGGTGTCGCCCTTCCAGAAGAGCACGCGGTTGTGGTCAGAGGTTGCGCCGAAACCGATGTCTTCCTTCGCCCACCCGTTCTTGCGGTAGAAGGAGTAGGCACCGTAGGCGCCGCTGGCATCCTGAAAACGCAGCGCGCGGACGTTGAGTGTCTCGCCCTCGCGCCTGTAGGTGACGGAGGCGCCGCCGTCGAAGTCGTACTCCTTGAGGGCGGCTGCGTTGGCTGGATCTGCCTGCGCTGCATCCTTGAGGGATATGGGCGGCGCAGCTTCGACCCATCCGTCAAGCGCGTCAGGCAGCAGAGCCCTGGGAGACGGCGGAAGCACGACGGATGTGACGGTCTCTTTGGCAGATGGCTTGCTGTCTGCATGAGCGGACGGAGCGGTTTTTGCCGGCGCGGCCTGCGGCGCGGCAGAGGCTGCGCTCCTGGCCATCAGGGCCGAGCAAACCAGAACTGGAATCCAACGCATGAATGTGCTCCGTCTTCAGGACACTTCGACTTGAGGAAGCTCTGTCTTCAAGGGTACACGCATGGCCCATCGCCACTCGTAGCGCACTCCCTCTTTACTTGGACACTGAGAGCGCGGGAAAGGTTCCCTCGATTCATCACACTGCGGCGATGAGAAACCATGGTCGGCCAATTTCGAGTGAGCCGGCCTCAGACGGCGTTGCCGGAGGCGGGATAGAGTGCATCTCCCAATTCCTTATAGCGGCCGCCATAGAAGATGAGCGCATACTCCCGGATTCCGGTGCTTACAGGCCCACCAAGACAGATGCCGGCCAGCAAGGCGAAGCCGAATGCAAGTACTCCGAAGAAGACCTGGAGGAGAACGCCGACAAGCCAGGATGAGCCGCTGGCATCCGCGAAGGTTGAGTGAATCCCAAACTCGACCGCTGCAAGCGCACCGGCCAGGATGAGCCCTGGAATCATGAACAAGAGGAACAAGCCGATGGTGGCGACGATCGGCAACGCCACTCGCAGCAGTGCGTAAACAAAAAACTCCCTCTTCTCGGCCTTGATGCGCGTCCACACCTGGCTCCAGGCTTCCCCCGCGGTTGCGTCATCGAGCGCAATGTGCGGCAGCATGCAATCGCGCAAAATCAGGTCGGCCAGCATTGCGGAGAGGGCCAGCAAAATGAGGATCGGAATGAGGGGAAGGACGAGAGACAGCAACAACCCGATATCGAGAGGGCCCCCGTGTTGAGTTTCCTGAAACAAACGCCAAAACCCGGCTCCGAATGGAATGGCCAATAGTCCGACCAGCAGCAAAAAGCAGAATCCTACGGCAAGGTTGAGCCAGAAGAAACGTGCCGCCTGGGATCGATAGATCCACCAGCCGGGGCGAATCTCGGTTGAGTTGTGGATCAGGCAATGGAAGTAGGCAAACCGCAGGCGCGTAACCAGGTAGAAAACAACACCCGCCAGAATGAGGGCGAGCAAAACGGCCGCCACGATCGCGGCGATCTGAACTGGCGCGAGATGAAATGACGGCGGAACCATCGGCCCATAAGGCGGCGCACCAATGTGCGGCGAGGAATGGTAGTTGTGCGACGAAGACTGAAAGTTGCTGCCCAGCCCCTCGGTGACGATGGCGACCAATCCGAGTTTAAGATAGGTTCCCCATGTGAACCTCTTGAAGAGGAACTCCCTGGTGCGGTGAATGGCGAGCGAAACGGAATCGGCGGCAGAGATAGCGCGCATAGGCGACCTTTCGTGAGCGCAGACAGCGTACCACGGAATTACGCAAGATCTATCGGCGAAGTTCCGCAGCCGGGTGCGGAATTGCGACCCACCATGCGTCAAAGGCGGCCAGGGCGCGCTCGCACACGATGCGGTGGCGCTCCTTCTTGTCGCGGATCTTCTTGCGCAACTCTTCTTCGAGGGGTTCAAGCAAGTCGAAGGTGATGTTGACGGGTTGAAAGTCTTTAGGATCGGCGTGGGTGATGTAGTGGACAAGCGAGCCAAGGGCCGTCGAGCGGGGAACGGGCGTGGGCTCCTCTCCGCGTGCGAGAGCAGCAGCGTAGATTCCTGCCAACAGTCCAGAGGCGATGGATTCGGTGTAGCCTTCGACGCCGGATAGTTGCCCCGCGAACAAGATTCTGGGCTGTTTTCTAAGCCGCAGGTTTTCGTCGAGCAGGGCTGGCGCACAGATGTAAGTGTTGCGGTGAATCTGGCCGTAACGCAGGAACCGAGCGTTCTCGAGGCCGGGAATGAGGCGCAGCACACGAGCCTGCTCGCCAAACTTGAGATGGTTCTGGAAACCGACCAGGTTGTAGCTGTCGGCGCGCAGATTTTCTTTGCGCAGTTGCACGACGGCCCAAGGGGTTTTACCGGTGCGCGGGTCGCGCAAACCTACAGGCTTCATGGGGCCAAAACGGAGAGTGTCGCGGCCTCGCCGGGCCAGCACCTCGATGGGCAGGCAGCCTTCAAAATAATCCAGCTTCTCCCACTCTTTGGCTTCGGCGGCCTCGGCCTCCAGCAGCGCGTCGAGGAATCGGTCGAACTCCACGCGGTCCATGGGGCAGTTGATGTAGTCGGCGGTGCCCTTGTCCCAGCGGGCGGCCATGTAGACGCGGCTCATGTCGATGGATTCGGCGTCGACGATGGGGGAGATGGAGTCGTAGAAGGCAAGATGACCGGAGCCGGTGAGGCGCTCGATTTCGCGGCTGAGTGCATCGGAGGTGAGGGGGCCGGTGGCGAGAATACTCAGCGCATAGACCGGGTCCGGCGCCAAAGTAGTCACTTCTTCTCGAACGACGCGAATGAGCGGCTCAGCGGAGATGGCCTCCGAGATGAGGCGGGAGAACTCGACGCGATCGACTGCAAGCGCATGACCGGCCGGTACAGCCGATGCATCCGCAAGACGCAAGAGGGCGGAAGCTCCGCGGCGCATCTCCTGTTTAAGGAGCCAGGGAGCTGTATTGGGCGATTCGCTTTTGAGCGAATTGGAGCAGACCAGTTCACCAAAATCGGTGGTCTGGTGAGCTGGGGTCAGGCGCGGTTTTCCGTCGACCATGGCGCGCATTTCGTAAAGATCGACCTCGCAGCCCAGGCGGGCAGCGGTCAGCGCTGCCTCCGGTCCGGCCAGTCCGCCGCCGATGACGCGAATCTTCACTTTGTGGGCTCCGTCTCTGCGGGCTCGGCGACCGCAGCGCCCGCCAACCGGTCGAGCGCTTCGCCGCTGACGCGCACGTTGCGCCATTCGTCGAGAAACTCGGCGCCCATGGCCTTATAGAAATCGATGGCCGGGGTATTCCAATCCAGGACCTCCCACTGCAGGCGCAGGCAGCCCCTTTGGACGGCGATGGCGGCCACCTGCTGAAGCAGGGCCCTGCCTATGCCCAGGCCCCGGAACTCCGGATGGACGAACAGGTCCTCGAGGTAGAGTCCCGGTCTCCCCATCCAGGTGGAGTAGTTGAAGAAGTAGAGAGCAAAGCCCGCCGGCTGGCCGCTTTGGTCGGCGATCAGGCAGGAATAGATGGGGTTGGGCCCAAATCCGTCACGCAGCAGGCCATCCTCCGTCGCAGTTACGGCGTCCGGCGCCCGCTCGTATACTGCCAGAGCGCGAATGAAGGCCAGGATCTGCGGAACATCCGCCTCGGTCGCGGTCCGAATCGTGGTTGCCATGTTTTTATTCTAGAGTGTGATACAGACCACACCAAATTGCCCACTGGACGCACTACCATGGTAGGCAAGAACTTTTTCGGCAGGATCCAATTGGAGACTCACGATTGTGGAATCCAACCCCTGGCCCGGAATATACGACCCTTCGATAAGGCACGCTGGCATGCGTGATGCTGCGGTCCGGTCCACACTTTCAGGAATGCCCCTTGTGCCGGGTGCGCAGTTGGATTTAACTTTGGTTTTGCCATGAAATGCAGTCTGCGTGATGGACTTTGGAGCTGATAAAGCTCCCCAGCCGCAGGGTGAACCAGAGACTGAGGATTTGCGGAGGAGTTTTGCCGCGAACAGATGGCTCACAGAGGCAAGCTTGCCGGAGACCAAGCAATGGTCCTCTCCGGCCGGCTTTGAGAGATACGATTTTTTGAGCGCGCTGCCAAGATGGTTCGCGCCGCTCCCAAGGAGAAGAAAATGAAACGCAGCTTTTCACTTTGGCTGGGCCTGCTGGCCTTTGCCCTTTTGCCCGCTCTTGCACAGAATTCCGGGGGAGTCACGGGGAAGATTCATGGTCGCGTGATCAATCCCACCGGCGAACCCCAAGGCGGCGGCACCGTGAACCTGTCGACCGACGGCGGCGGGACCTTGAAGTTCACCTTTCCGGTGGGCGCGGACGGCAACTATGCCGGCGAGGCGTCTCCTGGTACCTATTCGGCCGTATATCGCGCTGCGGATACACCAGTTGGCAAAATGGTCGACATGTACCGGGGCATAAAGATCGTCGTAGGCCAGGATGTGGCGCAGGACATCGACATGTCGCGTCAGGAATTCATCGACAAGATGCCGGCGGAACAGAAAAAAGCCCTGGAAGAAATCAAGAAGCAGAATGCAGAGGCGATCAAAGCCAACCAGGTCATCAATAATCTGAATGCCGATCTGAAGGTTGTAAACCAGGACATCAGGGACGCCGAGGGCGCCCGCGCCCAAGCCGCCCAGGATCTGGGTGCATCTGCTACCCGCGATGCGGTGGAAGCCAAGGCGACGGAGATCAGAAACGCAAAATATACCGAGATAGAAACCATGATGACCAAGGACTCCGCGGTCATGCCCGACCAGTCCATTCTGTGGACGAACCTGGCGCGCGCGGAATTGGGACTGAAGAAATATGACGATTCGGAAACCAACTACAGAAAGGCTCTTGCATTGGAGACCAACTCCAAGAAGCCGAAGCCGGAAGTGATCGGCGTGGCCGACGCCGGCCTGGGCGAGGTTTACGCGCGGCAGGGCAAGGTTACCGAGGCCAACGCCGGGTTTGACGCTGCAGCCAAGGCCGATCCCACAAGGGCTGCCTTCCACCTGCGCAATGAAGCAGTCATTTTCTTCCAGGAAAAGAACGCTGACGCCCAGGTGGCAGCTGCGAACGAGGCCCTTGCCATCGATCCCAACCAGGCGATTCTCTACTACATCAAGGGTCAGGGTCTGATTCAGCAGGCCACGGTCGATCCCAAAACCAATAGGATCGTTCTACCTCCCGATTGCACCGAGGCTTACCAGAGGTACCTGGCGCTGGCGCCCACCGGTCCTTATGCCGCCGAGGTCAAAGGAATTTTGGACCAGGCTGGGGAGAAGATCAACTCCAACTACAAGGCTCCGAAAAAGTAGCACGCTGCACTACTTGGTTCTCTCCCGAAGGGCGCGTCCGGATGCCGGACGCGCCTTTCGGCGTTTCTTTGCAACGCTGCTGCGATTCGTCCGGTTCTTCTTCCTTGGCGCTTAGAATGCTCATGGCCAGCGCAAACCTCTACAATCCAATGCATGAGTTCAGGTCTGCCTAGCTACGAGGAAGCAGCGGCGCAGGTTGCCGCCTACGCCAGGCAACTTGGCCGGTTCCGGCTCTCGGTGGAGCGCGTGGAGCTTGGCCGGGCGCCAGGCCGCGTGCTTGCGAGGCATCTAAGCGCGGATCGCGATCAGCCACCTTTTGCCCGCTCAACCCGCGATGGCTTTGCCTGCCGTGCGGTTGAGGCATCCGCGCATGTGCCTCTCGCCATTGCCGGCGCCACGCGCGCAGGCGAGGTGCCGGCAGGCGAACTGCCACCGGGCTCAGCCTGGGAGATCATGACAGGCGCTGCTGTTCCGCCGGGCGCAGATGCCGTAGCGATGCTGGAGCACGTGGAGATAACCAACGGAAACGTGAAGCTGGCGCAGAAGCGCACTATTGCCGTGGGCGAAAACATTGTGGCCCAAGGCGCACAGGCGCGCAAAGGAGACGAACTGCTTGCCACTGGAACAGCGATTACGGCCGCGCAAGTGGCTCTGGCCGCAGCTTGCGGTCACGCCGCACTCGAGGTCTTCACCCGGCCGCGCGTAGCAATCCTCACCACCGGCGATGAGATTGTGCCAGTCAAATCCGTGCCTGCCCCCGGCCAGATTCGCAACTCGAACGGCCCCATGCTTGCGGCGATGGTAGTCGCCGCGGGAGGCGAGCCGTGGATTCTGCCTACCGCGTCAGACAACGCGCGGGCTCTCGACACGGCGCTTGCCCAGGCCGCTGAAGCCGACCTGCTCCTGATCACCGGCGGCGTTTCGGCGGGAAAATTCGATCTCGTAGAGCCGGCTTTGGTTCGCGCGGGAGCTCGTTTCCAATTCACGGGCGTGCGCATCCAGCCAGGCAAGCCGCTGGTATTCGGAGAGATGCCCCGATATCAGAACGCAGCGGGTAACGTTCTAAACCATACAAATGACAAGGCCAGAGCGCGCTTGCCTGTCGCGCCGCACACATTGCCGTTCTTCGGACTGCCGGGCAATCCGGTTTCTTCGGCGGCTACTTTCTTGCTCTTTGCGGCGCCGTTGCTGGCCGCGCTTGCAGGCAGTTCTGAACCCGGCCCGCGTTTTGCGCTGGCGCAACTGGCTCCAAAAAGCGGTAAGCACGAAAAGGCAGGCCTGACGCGTTTTCTTCCGGCCAAATACACGTTCGGAGCAACGGGCCAGTTGCCGGAGGTGACGCTAGTTCCATGGCAAGGCTCCGGAGACCTGGCGGCGATGGCTCACTCCAACTGCTTTCTCGTGGTGCCCGAAGAGCCCAGCCTTCAGGGCCCCGGTGGAATCGTGAAAGTATTGCTTTTCTGAGGAAGACGCTATTGAGGAATCGAGAATCGGGAAATACGGGAGCCAAATCCTCACGCCTGTCGCATTACGACGAATCCGGCCACGCCAGTATGGTGGACGTGAGCGGTAAGGAATTCACGCGGCGCACCGCGACCGCCTCGGCCTTTGTCGAGCTGTCCGCGGCCGTGCTTGCGGCGCTGCCTTCCAACCCCAAGGGGAACCCACTTGAGGTGGCGCGCATCGCGGGCATCCAGGCAGCCAAGCGCACCTCCGAACTGATTCCAATGTGCCATCCCCTCGCCCTCACGCATGTGGATGTGCAGGCGGAGGTTGCGGCGGGAGGCGTGCGCATCAAGGCAACCGCGGCCACCACCGGACCCACTGGCGTGGAGATGGAGGCTCTCACTGCCGTTTCGGTTGCCGCTCTCACCGTGTACGACATGACCAAAGCACTGGACAAGGCAATCGTTATCCGCAATGTGCAGCTTGAAACCAAGACGGGCGGCAAGAGCGGAGATTATTCGCGGGGCGCCGTCTGAGGGGAAGCGAACGATCGGCTTTGCGGCGAGACTTGAAATGGACTACGATTCTGCTTCCGCCTGAGGGGGACATCATGCCGCGTTTTGCAATTCTTGCTGTTTGCTTTGCTCTAGCCGCCATTCCCAGCGCCGGCGGCCAAATCATCTCCGTTTACCAGACCACACCGGACCTGCTGGAAGCCCTTTCGCAGCTCAATACGTTGCACTTCTCCGCCAAATCGAATCCCGGCCTGACTGCTCCCATCATTACCGTTGACGACAGCCAGCGCTTTCAGGAGATCGATGGCTTCGGGGCGTCGCTGACCGACGCGGCCGCCTGGCTGTTCGCCAAGAAGCTGACACCGGCGCAGACCGACGCGGCGTTCAAGACGCTCTTCAGCCGCAAGGACGGCATTGCCGTGAGCTTTTTGCGCCATCCCATCGGCTCTCCGGACCTGGCGGTGACGTTCTACTCCTATGACGACCTCTGCCGGCAGACCGACACGGCCTGCACGACCCCCGCCGGTGTGTCGGATCCCAATCTTGCCCATTACTCGCTGGCTCACGATCAGGAGTACATCCTGCCGCTGCTCAGGGAGGCGCTGGCACTCAATCCATCGATCAAGGTGATGCTGACGCCCTGGAGTCCGCCAGGGTGGATGAAGACGTCGGGTTCCATGCTGGGGTCGAACCCCGAAACGAAGGAGCCTTCAAGCCTGCGTCCGGAGTTTTACCCTGCGTTCGCCAACTACCTGGTAAAAACGGTCGAAGGTTACCAGGCTGCCGGCGTGCCGGTGTATGCGCTCAGCGTACAAAATGAGCCGCTCTATGCGCCTCCCACCTACAGTGGCATGCGGATGATGCCCGACGAGCAGGCCGCTTTCTTCGGCGCTGCTCTTGGCCCGGCAATGGCCGCCGCGGGTCTGAAGACCAAGGTAATGGCCTACGACCACAACTGGGACCAGCCCGAATACCCTGAGACAGTGCTGAAGGACGCCAAGGCCGGCGCCCTTGCCGCGGGAGTTGCATGGCACCACTACGCCGGCGATCCTTCCGTCATGTCGGAGTTTCACGACGAGTTCCCGCAAAAGGACCAATGGGTCACAGAATCGAGTGGTGGAACCTGGCAAAAGGGCAACGTACTGGCCGACGAGGCGGCTGAGTTGATCGCCGCCACACGCAACTGGGCCAAGAGCTATGTGCTTTGGGCACTGGCCACCGACCAGAACTACGGCCCGCACGTGGGCGGCTGCGCCACCTGCCGGGGACTGGTCACCATCGACCCCACCAACCCTGAAAATCCCGTCACGCCGGAGCGCGACTACTACGTGCTGGGACACGCCAGCAAGTTTGTGCTGCCGGGCGCGGTACGTATCGCCTCAAACCAGCCTGCAGATACGCAGGTGAAGGACGTTGCCTTCAGCAACCCCGACGGGACCATCGTGCTCTACACCTTGAACGCGGGAACGGCGAGCCAGGCCTTTCGGATCGGTTTCCACGGAAAAACAGTGGCCACCATCCTGCCGGCAGGAACGGTAGCCACATTTGTCTGGAAGCTGAAGTAGACGCAGCTCTAATGCTGCATGTCAGGCATGTTGGGCATGGCTCCCGCGGGAGGTGGGCCGCCGGGTCCGCGAGGGCCTTCTTCGTGCGGGGGAACGAACTCTTCCGGATCCAGGTGGCCGCGATGGCAAGTGCCGCAGGTCAAAGGCGCGGCGGGTGAGTCCATTTTGTCCATGTCCGCGACCTTCTCGATGTAGTTCTTTTTCATGTCTTCGGTCATTTTGTACATGATCCGGGCCATTTGCTTTTCGGGCTTGGAGTCGTCGTCGAACTTAAGACGCGGGCGGCCGTTGGGACCCAGGTTTTTGGGGTCGGCTGAGTGGCAGGTGTCGCAGTGCACCCCCAGCGAGCCTGCCCATCCTTCCATGATCTCGTGGATCTGCTGTCCGGTCGTGTCCTTGGGCAGTACCTTCAGGTTGGTGGGCGCGGGATAGGTGCGTGGCGGGCGGCCGCTTCCCCCAGGTTGCGGACCTTGGGGCGGACCCTGCGGCGGGCCTTGTGGGGCCTGGGCAACCGTGGCGACAGCGAAGACGGCCGCGGCCAACAGAGCGATAGCGGCGGTGGGCGGGGACAGGGAAGTGATTTTCAAGCGGATGTTCCTCGCGGATTGAGATGACCAATAACCGATGGACGGAATTTTAACGGATAATGATGCGCCTGCCTAATTAAGCTTTCATTGTCTTCTTCGAATCGGTCCTTGGCCAGGACTTCGGCCCCGAAACGCAATCGTGCCCCAGCAGCGCGAAGCGCAGCGGCCAATCCACGGCGTGTTTAATACCGATGCGCGGTGTAACCGATACTTCGGCCGCCTTGAAGCCGTCGTCGCGCAATTGAAGCGTAGATGCGGGATCGAGCAGGTCCAGTCCGTTGTGGGTTTGGCGCGTAAGGCCGAGTGCCTGGCAAAGGCGGCTGGGACCGGAAGTAAGCTGCCGGAGCGGTGCGCCGGGCCCAAGTCCGCGATTCAGCGCCATTTGCGCCAGGCTCGCGTCACCAACCGGTTCAAGCGCTCGCAGCAGCACACATCCGGCCTGACCTTCGGCCTCGCAAGAGACGTTCATGCAAAAGTAGCGGCCATAAATCGCATAAACATAGGCATGGCCTGCGGGACCAAAAAGAACGGCGTTGCGCGGCGTGAGGCCACGATGGGAGTGAGCGGCTGGGTCGGGCGGGTCGTTGTGAGGACCCAGGTAAGCCTCCACCTCAACGATCCTTCCGGCCAACAGCCCGGCATTTGTTCTGTGGACCAGCAGTTTTCCAAGCAGGCGCCGAGCCACCTGCTCCGGAGACTTTTCAAAAAAGGCGCGGGGAAGCAGCGCGCCCGGCAGCCGTTTCTGGGAGCCGGCGGAACCAGGCTCCCATGCTTTTCGCGAAGAACGCGAATAGGGTGGGGCACGGAGCGCCTTTTCGCTTCTGTGCTTTATTTGTGTGCCTTTTTCCATTCCTTGATCAGGGCGAGCACCGCTTCGGCGTGGCCTTCCGGCGTAACCTTGGGGAAGATATGCAGTAAAGTGCGATCGGGGCCGATGACGAAGGTGGTCCGCTCAATTCCCCACACTTTCTTTCCATACATGTTCTTTTCTTTCAACACGCCAAACTGATTGCAAACTTTCTCGTCTACATCTGCAAGGAGTGTGTAGGGCAGGTCATACTTGGCGCGGAATTTAGCCTGGGCGCGGGGTGTATCGCGGGAGATTCCCAGCACCACGGCTCCGGCGGCCAGGATTTTCTTGAAGGTGTCGCGGAAGCCGCAGGCCTCAATGGTGCAGCCAGGAGTATCCGCCCTGGGGTAAAAGAAGAGTATGACGGGTTTGCCGGCATAGTCTGAGAGACTGACGGTGTTGTCCTCGTCGTTTTGCAGGGTGAAGTCGGCGACCTTCTTGTTAAGTTCCATGGGGATTGTCCTCGCAGGTTTCCAGGGTATTGGAGGGCCGAGAGTGGCCATCGGATTCGATTATTTACGAGGTGGGGGCCGGGTGTCACCGCGCGGGAGAAGTCTTTTGTCGATTTACTGCACGTTGCTGGTGGGTGGTGCACTGCTGGCGTCGCTGCCGGTCTGCGCGCAATACCCCGTGCAGACGAGCAAGGCGAGCCAGGATACTCCCGAGATGCGCTCCGTTGCTGTGCTGGAATGGACCGGCGAGGAGGGCCATCCCAAAGCGAGCCGCCTGGTTCCGGTGAGCGTTTACGACGGCCAGGAACTGCAGGATGGCGGTATCTACCTGGCGCAGCCCGCGCCGCTGGCCCTCTCAAGTGAAGTCGAGTACGAGTTGATGCAGAACGGAAAAACCGTGGGCCGGTTCGACATCAACAACGCCGGACAGGAGCAAGGCTCGTGGGTCGGATTCGGTGTGTGGAAGCCGTTGCCAAAGCCCAAGGCCGCCGCGCATGCGGCAAAGACAGCAGCCGACAATTCCTGGGGCGACGACGTCCAGAGCGACAAGCCAGTCCTGCACCGCAAACACAGCGCCGATGACAAATCCACGTCGGACAGCTCTGACTCGTCCCGAGAAGCCCAGGACCCAGACCGCCCGACTCTCCACAAGAAGGACTCGGGCGACAGCAGCGATTCAAGTACGGCGAGTTCAAGCCCAACTTCCGATCCCGACCGGCCGACTTTGCACAAGAAGAGTTCGGATGCTGATTCTGCAAGTAGCGGGAATGCTCCGGCTGCTGATCCGGATCGTCCGACTTTGAAGAAGAAGGGCGCAAAGACGCCGGCCGATGAGGGCTATGTGGAGTCGCTGCCGGACGTCACGGACCCCAATCGCCCGCGGCTCCAGCGCGGCAAGCCAACCGATGAGGGCCAGACTGTACAGCCTACCTTGATGGGCCTGCCCGCGGACATGCATCAGGCAGTAGCCGTCTCCGATGCGAAGAATCGCCCGGAGCATTTGTGGGCCTATAGCTGGTCGAACCCCGACGACGAGGCCAAGATGAAGGCGGATCTCGAGGACCTTGCGCGGAAGGTCCTGGGGCTTACCGCGCCTGCGTCTCCGGCCAAGCCTGCGCCAAAACGAACGGCCGCGGCCACGCAGAAGAAAGCAAAGCCGGCTCCGCCTCCGCCACCCCCCGCACCCTTGCTGGATGAGCAGTTTAGGGTCTTCGAACTGGCCTACGGATCGGGAGCGACCATGGTGTTTTCCGCGCACACCGACGGCGAGGGCGCCCAGGAGAAATTCGTAACGCTGGTGGCGCAACCCGACCTCTATGGCAACGTGCTGGTGCTGCTCAAGAATGTGACCGATGCCGCCCACCTGGACGATGCGCCACGCATGCGGCTGGTTGACGCCGTGGATGCGATGGCAGACAACCGCGGCGAGCTGCTCTTCGAGTTGCGCGGGGCCACGCAGCGCCAGTTCGCGCTTTACCGCGTATTGCGGGGCCAGGCGGACAAGCTGTTTACAAGCGCGCTCGGAGGAATTGCGCCACCCCCAAAAGGCGAGTGAGCAGACATCGAATGAAAAGTGAGCAATATTACTCACTTGTTACCGAAGTTATGCGGACCTTGAAAACAACCTCTTGACAAGAGGCGTGACTGCAACAAAGTCTCTTATACAATTAAGGCTGAGAGCGGCACGACGCTGCCCTTCGAGGTTCTTCCCTAAACATGGCAACAGTACTACCTGTATCATCCTCTGAAACTACAACCGTCGTTTCATCGAATCCGGCTCCAGCAGCACGCGGAGCAGCCGCCCCAACATCGGTTCACGCTGTGCCGGCGCGGCAGGAAATCCGCATGGGCCGCGCCGCCACCACGAGCGAAGGCCTCAACTGGCTCACGCTTTCAGTTATCGTCCTGTTTCATGTGGGCGCGCTGGCTGCGTTGTTCCTGTTCAGTTGGCAGCGTCTGGTGGTGATGGCGGTCCTTTATGTGCTGGCCATCAACGTCGGCATCGGCATGTGCTACCACCGGCTGCTTACGCATCGTGGCTACCACGTGCCCAAGTGGCTTGAATATGTAATGTCGATCTGTGCCACCACGTCACTCGAGGGCGGCCCCATCTTCTGGGTTTCCACGCATCGGGTCCATCACCAACTGAGCGACCAGGAAGGCGATCCGCACACGCCGCGCGAAGGCGGATGGTGGGCGCACGCCGGCTGGATCCTCTTCGGCGCAGCGCTGCACGCGCAAACCGCGGTGCTGGCGCGCTACTCGCCCGACCTGAGCCGAGACCGTTTTCATGTCTGGCTCAGCAAGTATCACTGGCTTCCCATTACAGTCTGCGGCCTTCTGCTCTTCGCTGGCGGCTGGCTGTGGGGCGGACTCGTAAACGGCATTGCCATGGTTCTGTGGGGCGTTTTATTGCGGGTGACCCTGGGCCTGCACGCTACGTGGCTTGTGAATTCGGCAACCCACCTGTGGGGTAGCCGCCGCTTTGAAACCCGCGACGGCTCGCGCAACAACTGGTGGGTGGCTCTGCTGACCGGCGGCGAGGGCTGGCACAACAACCACCACGCGCATCCGGTTTCAGCACGTCATGGGCTGGCCTGGTACGAAATCGACCCCAACTTCTGGGGCATTTGGCTGCTAGCAAAGATCGGGCTTGCCCGGAAGATTCAGGTAGCCAAGTTCGACAAGGAAAATCCCAAGCCAGCCGGTGCATAGAGCGCGTTCCGCTCAGCGCGCAGACGACAACAGCGGTTCGAGACAAAAATGCGGCCTTTCCTCGACGGAAGGGCCGCATTCCCGTTTTCTGAAGGATCTTTTTGTTGAATATCGCTCGAATCTTACCCGCGCAACTTGGCCCTTACCCAGAGCGTTCCGAAGAACGGTAGCGCCACCAGCAGCACTAGAACGCCGGCCGGTAAACCAACATACAAGTAGGTATCGGCGAAGTCGACTTTGTGACCGCCGATCAGGTTCCAGGCGAGGAGCGCAAAGATCGATATGCAGGTGGTTGCGAAAAAAGTAAAGAAGGCGGCCGCGAACGACAGCAGCAGGCTGGTAAAGAGCCCGAAGCCCTCCAGCGGAAAGCCCAGTACTCTTGCTCCCCCGCGCCCGTGTTCCACCGACTGCGCCATTTCATCCAACCTCTCTCGTCTAGAATAAATGTTGATGGCCAGCACTGCACAAATCGAACTTTGGCACGCAGAGAAAGTCGCCACACAGGTCGCCGTGATCCAGGCCGCGAACGGGATTCATTACGCGGCGTGGGGCGAGACCCGCATCTCCGAGACGGATCTCGAGCAACTGGTCGGCGCCGTGCCCGCAACGCTCTCTGCCGCGCTTGAGCATCGCGCCTATTATTTTGTTCCGCTGGCCATCGCCGACACCGGCGACATCATGATCGCTCCGGCGTACAGTGTCGAGTTGGGCGACCGCGCCATCTGTCATCGCAACGCGGTCTTCGGCTCTACCGAGGCGGTTTTTCTTTCAACTCGCCTGGTGGAAGACCGCTTCGGCCTGGCCTTTGAGTTTTTCATCAACGTGGCGCACAATTTTGTCGAGGCCGCAGGGGTTCCAGAGAGTTTTTCATCGCTGGTCTGGTCGCAGGCCGAGGCCCAGGTGCGCGGCGAAACCAGCCAGGATGCGTGGGAGACCCGCCGCCGCGCGCTCGACAGCAAGGCCGGGCAGAAGGGCATCGACGAGCGCGCCCGGAATAGCTTCTTCGAGTCGTCCTTTTCCGACGCGCTGGCGGTCTACATGCTTGCGCTGGCTGTGGACTTCGATTATCACGACCTGCGCGAGCGTGAATACCCGCTGCTGGCCGCGCCGGCGCTGGCCGAGCGGCTGCGCCATGTGGCCACCCTTTTCCCCACCAACACCGGCTATGAGTTTCAGATCCTGTATCGGCGCAAAGGGTAGGGACAAGACATAACTTCCGGTTTGTCGGTGATTCGCTCGGAGCCTCTCTCGGGGTGGCGTCCTGCTCCCTATTGAGATTGTTCCTCATGGCCTCGTTGGCGGCATTGAGCCCTTTGTCCGCCTCGTGAAACATCGCGTCGGTGCTCTCGATATACGCCTGATCTATCTTGTATTGTGCCTTGTGGGTAGTGAGCACGATTTCAAGGGTCTGCTCCCCGACAGGGCCTTTCGGGATAAACTCGACTGGGTAGTGCGCAAAATTGTTCCTTATCCTGCGAAGGTTGTTCAGGGTTTTGATCAGGCTTGGTGGCACGACAGCTCTCAGCTCCCCAATTTGCTCGGCCAAATTTCCAAGCAGCTCGATCTTGTAGCCGAAAGATATGGTCGGCATCGTGTTAGCTTTCAGTACAAACTCGTCGAATAGGTTGCGAAGTGCTCTCGCGCTCCCCTTTGTGAGTGGGATGTTTTGATCGGGCTTGATGTTCGGGTCGTCGGACGCTGGGAAGAGAATTTCACAGAGGAGCCGGTCTACCTGCATCTCGATTTGGAAGGCGCTGGCGAGGATGGTGCCGCGATACTCCCGCAAGACCTGCTTAAGCCGGTGCCACTCGGCATTGAGCTTGGCGTCCATGCACAGGGATTCGCCGGGTTTGATGGTGATCCAAGAATCGTAGGGCGGAATGTCTTGTCTTTTTTTCACAACCGAAGTGTATACGGGCCAGATGCAAAACGGCGTACTGCTGGATCGACACATGAGACCGCGAATCAGGTTTCGAGCGTACGGTCGCCAATCCGGAAGTTGGTGCTTGACGGGATGCGGGCGCTAGATTCATCTCAGGCCGCTATTCGAACAGCGTAAGAACCTTAGCCAACACTTCATCCAGAATCTTCTGAGGCAGAGTATCCACTTTCCTGCCTCCGCGCGCCTGGAGGTCGAGCACGCGCGGCTGGTCGCAGCGCACAACTCCGGTTGTCTGGATGCCCGCGATCGGAACTGCAAAGCTGAGGCGCCGGGCAAATTCACCGCCGCTTGTGATCGGCAAGACCAAGGGCAGCTTTGTCACCGTGTTAAATTCTGTCGGCGATATGACCAGAACAGGCCACAGGCCGCGCTGCTCATGTCCCAGGGTTGGATCAAGCGGGACCAGCTAGATATCGCCCCTCTTCATATCAGCTCGCGGCCAACCGGCGGAGCGTCGATCCAAACCCTTTCTTCAGACTGCGCCGCGTTGTACACCACCCGCCCCTCGCTGACCGTCCAGCGCACCTTGCCCAGCATCGTCCAGCCGTCGAAGGGGGTGTTCTTGGCCTTGGATTTCGACTCGGTGGCGCGGTAGGTCCATTCGGCTTTGGGGTCGAAGACGACGACGTCGGCGAAGCTGCCCACGGCGAGGGTACCGCGGCCCTTCAGGTTCAACAGTGCCGCCGGCTGGGCGCTGAGCAGGCTCAGGACGCGGCCCAGCGGCATCTTCCACTCTCTGTGCAGCCAGCGCAGGGAGAGGCCCAGCGCGGTTTCAAGCCCGGTGATCCCATTGGGCGCGTGTTCGAACTCGACTTCTTTTTCGTGGGTAGCGTGGGGCGCGTGGTCGGTGGCAATGGCGTCGACCACGCCGTCGAGAATGCCTTCGATCATGGCGTCGCGATCGGCAGCCGAGCGGAGCGGCGGGTTCATCTTGGCGTTTGTGTTGTAAAGACCGACATGTTCTTCTGTGAGCAGGAAGTGATGCGGCGCTACCTCGCAGGTGACGCGCAGGCCGCTGCGCCGGGCCTGGCGGACGGCAGCCAGGGCGGCGGCCGTCGATGTGTGGGCCACATGCAGGTGGGCGCGCGATTCGCGCAGCTCGGTGATCAGGCGAATGTCGCGCTCCACCAGGTTCGATTCGGCTTCAGGCGGCATTCCGCGCAGACCCAGTCGGAACGAGACCGGGCCCAGGTTCATGCTGGCGCCTTGTGTCATGCGCGTGTCTTCGGCGTGCTGGATGACACTGAGTCCCACCCGCGCGGCGGCGGCCAGGACCTCGCGCATTACGCTGTCTTTCAGGATCGGATGGCCGTCGTCGGTAACAGCCACGGCGCCCGCGGACTTGAGGGCCGCATAGTCGTTGAGCACCTCGCCCTTCGATGCACGGGTAGCTGCCGCGATGGGAAAGACACGAGCGGATGCATGGCGCTCCGGTGACTGCATCCAGCGGGTAATCTCGGGCGTGTCGTTCACCGGGGTGGTATTTGGCATAGCGGCGACGGACGTAAAACCTCCCGCGGCGGCCGCGGCCGTGCCGGTGGCAATGGTTTCCTTGTAGCCCTGGCCGGGCTCGCGCAGGTGCACGTGAATGTCGACCAGGCCGGGCGCAACCATCAGCCCGGTGGCGTCAAGAACCTCGGCGCCCTCGGGCAGCTTCAGCTTGCCTGGGCTGGCGATCTCGGCCACGCGGCCGTCCTTGAGGAGAATGTCCCTGGGGGCGTCAACGCCGGCGGATGGATCGATCAGGTGCCCACCGCGAATCGCGAGAACTGTCATGCGCGCCCTCCTTGCCGGGCCGCGAGCAGCGCCCGTTCCACTACCGCCATGCGGATGGCCACGCCGTTGGTGATCTGCTCCAGAATGGTTGACTGTACGCCGTCGGCCACTCCCGCCGTGATCTCAAGCCCACGAATAATCGGCCCCGGATGCATCACAATCGCCGTGGGCGCAAGCGCGGCTAGCCTCTGACCGGTGAGCTGGTAGCTGGTTTTGTACTCTTCAAGATCCAGTTGCAGGCCGGCTAGACGTTCGGCCTGAATGCGCAGCATCATGATGGCCTGAGACTGGCGCACGGCGGCCTCAAAATCGCGTTCGATGGCAATACCGGGCCCTGCTTGAGCCGCCAACTCCGGCAGCAATTCTTTGGGGCCGCACAGCAGCACGCGCGCGCCGAGCCTCGGCAACAGCAGCATGTTCGAGCGCGCAACGCGGCTGTGCAGAATGTCGCCTACGATGCTTACAGTAACGCCGGCCAGCGTCTCCGCATTCACCGGCGCAGTGCCGGGCCGCAGATGCGCGAGAATGGTGCGCAGATCGAGCAGCGCCTGGGTGGGATGTTCGTGCATACCGTCGCCGGCGTTGATCACCGGCAGGCGCGTTTCAGCCTCCAGCAACCAGGCCGCGCCGGAGGAGCTATGGCGCAAAATAATGGCTTCGGCGCCCAACGCACGCAGCGTGAGGCCCGTGTCTTTCAGCGACTCGCCCTTCTCAATGCTCGAACTCAGGCTTGAAACCAGCGTGGTGTCGGCACCCAGACTCTTGGCGGCCAGTTCGAAGCTGGTGCGGGTGCGCGTGGAAGACTCGTAGAACAACAAAGCGATGCGGCGCTTGGCCAGGATGCGGTCGCGGACCAGCGGATCTTCGTTTTCCAGGGCCGTGGTGCGCGCAAGAAGCCGGCTCACGCTTTCCACACTCAAGTCCATGACGGAAAGCAGAGACCCTGGGTTGTAAGGGAATGGCGAAGCGGGCACTGGAGGCGGGTTAAGCTGGCGGCGAACGGAGGTTGCGGCTGGATTCATTTTTCCCGCTTCTAGCGCTTGGCTTCCGGCAGAAGCCAAGCGCTGTCTTTCTCATCCCACACGCTCGACGAGAAGCACCTGATCGCTGTCGTCGACCTCGTGGAACTTGACTTCAATAATCTCGCGGCTGCTGGTGGGCACATGTTTGCCAACATAGGTGGCCTCGATGGGCAGTTCACGATGGCCGCGGTCAATCAGCACGGCGAGTTGCACTCGGCGCGGCCTGCCATGGTCGAACAGGGCGTCGAGCGCGGCCCGGACAGTGCGGCCGGTATAGAGCACGTCGTCGCAGAGCACGATGTCTCGACCCTCTATGTCGAAACCGATGGCCCCCGGAGTCACAAGCGGACGAACGCCCGCCGTGGTCAGATCATCGCGGTAGAACTGGATATCGAGCAGGCCTGTATCGACGGTGCGCTTTTCGATTCCGGAGATCAATCTTCCCAGCCGTTCGGCCAGCGGGATGCCGCGGCGCTTGATGCCCACCAGCGCCAGGTCTTCACTTCCATTGCTTTTTTCAACGATCTCGTGAGCCAAGCGCACCAGCGTACGCTCGATCTCCGAGGCGGACATCAACCGGCCCTTCATGCGCAGGCTGGGACTGTCTTTGGACTCGCTCATGGTCTCTCTCTCGAGGGCTAATCCTGCGTGGGTTATCCCTCTATGTATGTCTCTCCGGTGCTTGTCTCTCCGGGATGATACGAGGGGGCATGGCTCCCGAGCAAGTTGTGGAGAAGTGGAACACGATTTTCCCCTGCGTGCGCTTTACCTTGCAAGCAGCTTGCTGAGGGAATTCAACAGGCCGGCAAGAACTAAATCTCGGGCCGCCGGCTGCGGGCCACCAATCGAGCTCCGAGAGCTCCGCCTGCAACCGCAAAAAGCAGGAGCGCTATGGCCAGCAGCATAATGACCGCCAGCAGCCAGCCGGCACGGCCTTCCGGAGGTAACAACCAGGCCTTCATCTGCACAATGGTCTGCGCATCCACGCCCATGCTCGACCATTGCTGGCTTAACTGCCGATTTACCAGATTCTGCCAGAGATCGTCGTAGAAACTACCCGCGTGGAACCAGAACCGCATGGCAAAAAGGACGAAGCCAGTGGTGGCGGCGGCCATCCAGCCGCCCAGCACCCCGGTGACCAGGCCAATGCGGGCTCCCGCGCCGATGGTAATCCAGGCCGGTCTCTGACTGCGCACATAGAGGACCACAGCCCACGCGCCGGTTGCAGCCATCAAAGGCAAACCGAGAATACTGATCGGCGAAAGCATGTTGCACAGCAGGCCCGCAGGAATCGCCAGCATCAGGGCGGACCGCAAGGCCATCTTCCAATCTACGCTGCTCGCATCCCGCACAGCCTCATTCCAACGATCGGGCTGACCCTGTCCCTGGGAACCGTCCGCCGTATAGACCAGTTGCGGCAGCCCGCAAACCGGGCAATAACAGTTTTCCGCCTGGACAGTCTGGTTGCAGCGCGTACAGGTAATCTCCATACACTCTAAAGCCTATCTTATTTGGCCACGGGAGAGGCGGACCGGTAAAGGCAGCAAAAACGATTTTGCGCTTTCTTCTAACTCGCGAGTTGGTCCGTCGACTGATCCAGGGGCTTGCTGAGCTTTGCGGTTACGATATCGACCGCAGCCTGGACGGCCTCTTCCAGCGTCATATCGGTCGAGTCCAAAACAACTGCATCGGCGGCCGCCCTGAGCGGCGAATCGGCGCGGGTGCGATCGCGTTGGTCACGGGCGCGCAGATCTTGGATTACTTCTTCGGGTTGAATTTCCGGTTTACGACTGCTCCCGCCTAGCTGATCGTACCGGCGCAGCCCGCGCACCTCGGGAGCCGCGTCCAGAAAAATCTTCACTTCGGCATGGGGAAAGACGACCGTGCCGATGTCGCGGCCCTCCATGACCACGCCTCCCTTTTCACCCAGTTGCTGCTGAAGGCGAACCATCCAGACGCGAATGGCGGGAAAAACGCTTACCCGCGAGGCGGCATCGGTAACGATTTGATTGCGGAGCAGGCCCGTGACATCTTCACCGTCGAGCAGGACGCGGTTGTCCTCCTCGCCCGGCTCGAGAGTAATTGTGGTTTCAGAAGCAAGCGCTTCCAGGCCCTTGCTGTCGTCCAAAGGCAGTCCCTCGCGAAGAGCCTTCAGGGCGAAGGCACGATACATTGCACCGGTTTCCAGGTTGAGCAGGCCGAAATGACTCGCCAGACGCCGGGCAATGGTGCTCTTGCCGGCGCCGGATGGCCCATCAATCGCCACAATCATCGTTCGCCCCGGAACGTCAGAGCAAAAGGAGCTGTCCTCGGCACTCATCCGCGCTTCTTCGTGCTCGGCCCGGCGTTCTTTTTCGCCGGCGCGGTAAAGCCATACCGCTTCTCGTTGCCGGCCTTGGCGCCGGCCGCCAAAGCAGGCTCGCGGCTGCTGCCTGCAGAGCGCGAATCGGGCCGCGCATCTTTCCTGGCGGTGCCGCCATTGCGAAGAAGGCCGACGCCGCGTACTGTCGCGCCAGGCTTGCCAGCCGGTTTGACGCCATTGCGATGCCCGTTACCATTCCCATTGCGAGGGCTCGTCGCCGTCGCAGAAAGTTTGCCGTTTCGAACTCCAATTGAGACCTTGGATGTATGGTTGCGGCCGCTTCCATTTCCATTGCCACGGGTTCCGCTTGTCGAACTGGAAACAGTGTGTGAGCCCGCGCGCTTACCATTGCTGGGCTTGGCTCCATTCCCGTTCCAGCGTGCTCCAGAGCCCGGGCGCGAACCATTGGCTGAGCGCCCTGCCGAGGGCCGGGCAGAAGAGCTCCGGGATTCGGGGCCTGAACGACGGGTAGTGCGGCTGCTTGAGGAGCCTTGTGCCGGTTTGCGGTCGCGCGAGTGGGTTGCCGGACGACTGAAGTGAGGCCGTGCCGCCAAGGGCTTTCCCGCCGTCACGGGCTTGTGATCGGAGGGCGTCCGAAGCGCGTTCGTTTCCGGCGCCTTGACCGGAACCGCCGGTACGAACGAGGTTGTCACGGCCGGCGGCTGCGGCGCCCGGTCATAGATATCCTCTTCGTGCTCATGGGAATGCAGGAAATAGGCTGAGGCCGGCATGGAAGAGCTAGCATAAGCCGTAGGAGGCAAGGCGAATTCCGGCAGCGTTCCGGCTACGTAGAAGTGCGGAGCATGGCCGAGCGATATGGTATGGACCTGGCGTGTAGCCACCAACCCCCGCAGCACTTCGCGAACCTTGCTGCGCGCCGTCAGAGGCGCCAGGAACATCTCCACCTCTTCCATGCTGGCGGCGATCACCGCCTGCAGGTAAATAGAGGCGAGCACGGAGATGGCGGTCACCTGTGAGGTAGACGCGCCTTCCGCAATGGCCTTTTGGAAACGAGTACGCAGCAGTTGCCACTTGGGAGTCTCGCCGGGCGCAGATATCACCGGAATGATGCGAAGCTGTTGCCAGAGCTCGGTAATGGCGCGAAGAACTGCGCCTTCAGTGACTTCGCGGCCCAATGCGTGCTTCAGCGCCGGGATGGTGGTGTCGCCCGCCTCAAGCAGTTTGTATGTCTGGACGGCGAGCTGCGAAACCTGACGGGAGCCGGTAAGCTGCGGGCTGCGGCGCCAGTCACGATCTCCGCGAAGTGCGTATACGTAGGGTAGAACCCACGCCGCCACAACAAAGTCGGGCTGCTCGCCGGGTTGTCCCAGCAGGTTCAAGCGCACTGCCACGCCGTCTGTCTCCAGGCGTACCAGTAACTCCTCGGTAAGCGCGATGTGTTTGGGGTCGGGGGTCAGATTCCGTTGACCTGCAATGGCCTCAACGAAGGAAGGCGCAATGGATGAGGCGAACTGCCGTCGGGGCAGGAAGAGACACAAGCCGGTCTCCTCAATCCATACGCGGGCGTCTTCAAGGGTGAGGGCCCCATGTCCGTTCAAGCGCATCCTTTCGGCGCGCGATGCTTCCAATTGTTCTGCTGTCAAAGAAAAACCTCACTTCCAGGCTGGCGATCAGGCGTTTTTCAGGAACACCGCAGGGTCACCTGAGCTCTTGTATCGTCTTGGCTTCCTGAAGGTTACGTCGGGTCGGCTCTTCGGCCTTTACCCTGGCTGGCTGATCAAAACGCTACGCGCCGGGCTCCCTTGCGCTCCTGAGAGCGGCGGAAACCACCTACCCAAACCATTCTAAATGCGAATTAGATTCGATGGAAGGCCCGCAGTATCTCTTTCCACGAATAGAGCAAAGCTATTGGACGTCCGTGCGGGCAACTTGTTGGGTGCTCAGTCTTTGCAAGTTCCAGGAGTAACCACTCCATACGCACCGGGTCGAGCGCAGTATTGACTTTTATGGCCGAATGGCAGGCGATGGAGGCCGCAATCCGCGTCCGAAGCGCCGTAAGATCCTGATTTTGCTTGGCTTCGTAAGGATCGTCTAATCCGCCCGCGGATTGTTCTATGACCTCGCCGAGCGTCCGCTCCAGTTGAGCCCCATCCAGGCCCACTGGAGCGGCCTTGACTGCAAGTGTATGTGGGCCGAAGGGTTCCACCTCAAAGCCGTTGCGTTCCAGCTCTTCGGCGATGCCGGCAAAAACCACCATCTGTTCGGGCTTGAGTTCAACTAACAGGGGCATCAGTAACCTCTGCCGGTGCACTTTTTCTACCTGGCGGTCACGCAAAATTTTCTCAAAAAGAACTCTTTCATGAGCCACATGCTGGTCGATAATCCATAATCCGTCGTCCCCAGTGGCCAGAATGAACGACTCGCGCAGCTGCGCCAAGGGTTTCAGGGAGCCCAGGTGGTTCAGGCTGGCAGCCGCCTGCTCGGACTCGACTTGCGCAGTCGCGGCTGCCGCATCTTGACTATTTGCGGCAAAACTGCCCGGCCCTGGGCTGCAGTTCTCTGCTCCCGAGCCGGCTCCCGGCTGAAACAAAGCCGCGGCTGCCTCACCCCAGGCCTCCCGGTCGAAATTCTCAGGACGCAGGTCACCTGCGCTAAAGGGCAGACTGCCGGGAACCGGGGACGGCTGCCGCGGGGTCAACTGGAAGCGTTCAGCATCCGTCCACGCCGTCTGGAATGCCTCAGGATCGGAGTCCGGCTGCCGCGGAACCAGCGCAGAGTCTGGCGAACCAGGCAGCGGCGACGTGGCTGGAGGCATCAGCGACGGGCTGGCATTCGGTTGCGAGTCGAGCGCGGCCAGAAACCCGGCAGCGGGCCGGGCTTTGATGAGCGCCATGCGCAGGCTGTCGCGCACAAAGTCATGAATATGAGATTGCTGCCTGAATCTCACCTCGGTTTTAGCGGGGTGAACGTTCACGTCCACTTCTTCGGGCGGCATTTCCAGGAACAGCAGGACCACGGGAAAGCTGGTCGGCGGAATCACGTTGCGATAGGCCTCGGTGATGGCGTGCATCAGCAGGCGGTCGCGGATGAGGCGTTTGTTGACGAAGATGTAGATGGAGTTGCGGTTCAGCTTTTGCAACTCGGGCTTGGAGAAGAAGCCCGTGAGCCGCAATACGCCGGGATCGCGCTTCGGTTCGTCAGGATCCTTCTTCCACGGAGGCGGCTCCGGCAGGCCAGCGCGCTCCAGCGGTGTTTCGGCGGCCACGGGCAGCAACTGGCCCAATGTATCTTTCCCAAATATCTGGAAGATGCGCTCGGCGGTGCGAGTGACCGGCGGCGCGGAAACGATGGTATGTGTGGCAGAGATCAGCTCGAAATGCTTTTCCGGATGAACCAGCGCGTAATGCGTGACGAGAGCTGTGACGTGCGCCAACTCCGTGGACTCGGCGCGAAGAAACTTGCGGCGGGCCGGCGTGTTGAAAAACAGATCGGCAACAGAGATGGTGGTTCCGCGCGGCAGGGCCGCATCGTCGACATGCAGGATTTTGCCGCCGGCGATTTCGATCTTCGTTCCGGCCGCATCGTCGCCGGTCGCCGTTTCGAGCGTCACGCGAGCTACAGAGGCAATGGACGGCAGAGCCTCGCCGCGAAAGCCGAGAGTGGCAATCGACAGCAGATCGTCGGCGGTGCGGAGCTTTGAAGTCGCATGCCGCTCGAAGGCCAGCAGCGCATCGTCGCGGTTCATGCCTTGGCCGTCGTCGGCAACGCGGATGAGCTTTCGTCCCCCGGCCTCAACCTCAATGCGAATGCGGCTGGCGCCCGCGTCTAAGGCATTCTCCAGCAGTTCCTTCACCACCGAGGCCGGCCTGTCCACCACTTCGCCCGCGGCGATCTGGTTAGCAACCTGGTCGGGAAGTACGCGGATACGCCCCATAAGGATTCAGGGTAAACCAGGGATCGGGAATCGTGGGCCAGGAAAACCCGTCCGGTACTCAACCATCGCCTTCTCCGAGCGCGGGTGCGCGTCAAGAGAGGAAAGCTGCCTAATGCACTGCTCCGATCATCTCGTTGACGAACATCTTCCGAAAGCGCGGAAGGTCGAGGTCCATCTGTGCGTGCACCAGACGCACACCGGTGGCGGGCTTGAGCGCTTCGCTCCAAGTGAGCGTGTCGCCGTAGCTTGGCCCGTGGCTCAGGTCCACGTCCATATAGATCTGCTCTTCTTTCGTAATCAGCGCTGGGTTGACCCATGCGCAGGCGGTGAGCTCATCCCACATGTAGTAGCGGTCCTGGCTCCAAGCGGCAATGTAGCGGGCGGACGGCTTGTCAGATTTAGCGATGGCATCCAGCATCTGTTGCGTGAATGGCGCCTTGAGAGACACATCGGCGGTGGTGACATCGATGCGCGGCCAGTCTGCATGCAACACGATATGCGCGGCTTCGGGATCGAACCAGAGGTTGAACTCGTGGCGCGGGTTGGTGGCAAACTCCGGGTCGTCGGTCTGCGGATTCAGGCTTCCGCCCATCAGCGCAATTCCCTTGGTCAGCGAGGCAAATTCGGGGTCGATGGCGATGGCGAGCGCAATGTTGGTCAGCGGTCCGGCGGCGTAGATGGTGACTTCGTGCGGATGCGCGCGCACCTGGCGAACGAGAAAATGCGCGGCGTCTTCATTGATGGCCTTGATGGTGGGTTGCCCTTCAGGCATGGGCGGAATCTCGTATGGTCCGTGGGGCCGTGGTCTTTCAGCCGCGCCTTGCGTGGCATCCGCGGCGGTTACCGCAGGCGCCTGACGCCAGGCGCCCAGGTAGGATTGCTTGCCGTAAAGCGCATCCGCCAGCCGGGTTTCTTCCTGCGTGCGGATGAGCGGAAACACCGCGCCCCGCGCCACCGGCACATCGGTGTGCCCGGTCAGCTCCAACATGCGCAACGTGTGCAGCGTCTCTTCGTCGCGCCAAGCGTCGCCGGTGACGACGGTGATGCCCAAAACTTTGACCTGGGGCGCCTCAAGCAG
>PLOG01000164.1:71804-111421 GCA_003142935.1 Acidobacteriaceae bacterium | reverse complement strand
CCTTCTCCGCTGCTGGCCGTCTCCACGCCTTCAATGGACTTGAAGGCGAGATGCAGCAGCCTGCGCTCGCGGCTGTTCATGGGCGGAAATGCGTAGGGCGTTCCACTCTTGATGACCTTGTCCGCGGCGATCTCGGCCTGCAGCCGCAGCTCCTGGGCCCGCAACGCCTTAAAGTTGGCGGCGTCAAAGCTCACCAGGTCGTTCTCGCGCTGATCGAGACGCAGCATCTGTGCGGCGATGGTCTCCAGCGCGCGCAGCAGTTCTCCATTGTGCTGGGTCACCAGCGGCACATCCGGTCCGCCAAGTTCTACATAAATCTGGCGGGCCTCCAGGCCCTCGGGGTCGCGCGCGCCATCTCCCGCTGTGATGCGATATTTGAGGCGCAATCCCCCCAGCTTGTTTAGCGAAGCAAGAAATCCAGCAATCTTTTGGGCAGCTTGTTCGAGGTCGGCAATCGGCATAACTCATTAGTATCGCAGAGCCGGGCCGTGAGTGTGCGGAGAAATCTGGCGAACGGGAGGGCCGATGACTGGATTGGCGGGTAGAAGCATCTGAAGTTTTTGTCACATTCGGTAAAAACTCCGACGCGGATTGTATGCTTTTGAGTGTGAGCATGCGGATCATTCTCAGGGCGGGCAAAACCCAGCGTCTATCTCGACCTCTACCCGGTTTGACCGTCCTCATGTTTCTCGTCACCGCAACCGTTCCATTGGTCCAATCCCAGGCGCCGGACGGAGCTGCCGCTCCCACGGCCGGACCCACAGTCATCACCCTTGAGGAGGCGATCCGGCGCGCCGAGGCGAACGAGCCTACCTACGCCGCCGCTGTGGCCCAGAGCAAGGCCTCGGCCCTTGACCTCTCGATTGCGCGCGGCGGCCTGTTGCCCAGCGTGGCGTATCACAACCAGGCTCTCTACACGCAGCCCAATGGATTGCGGAACCAAGCCGGGCAAGGGGCCTCGGCCCAGCCTGCGCCCAAGTTCATCGCCAACAATGCTGTGCGCGAGTATGCCAGCCAGGGCTCAATCAACGAGACGCTCGGGCTGGCAGGATGGGCCGGTGTACGCCGGGCCGATGCGGCGTCGGCGATGGCTGGAGCCGAACTTGAGGTCTCGCGGCGCGGCCTCGTCGCGGCGGTCACCGGGCTTTTCTACGGCTCGCTGGCGGCGGATCATAAACTGGCTGTCGCCGAACGGGCAGACCAGGAAGCAGCGGATTTTACGAAATTGACGGGTGAGCGCGAACAGGCGCGCGAGGCGGCGCATGCCGACGTGGTGAAGGCGCAACTGGCAGAGCAGCAGCGCCAGCGCGACATGGAAGACGCGAAGGTGTCTGCCGAAAAGGCGAGGCTGGAACTGGGCGTGCTGCTGTTTCCCGACCCGCGCACTGCATACACGCTGCAGGCGTCTGCCGACACGCCGCCACTCGCCTCCCGCGACGATGTCGAGCAGGCCGCGGCCAAGAACAAACCCGAGTTGAAGAGCGCGCTGGCCGCGCTGGAAGTGAGCAACGCCGATGTGCTGGCGGCGCGGGCTGCCTACCTGCCGGACCTGGGGTTGAACGTAACCTACGGCATCGACGCTCCGCAGGTGGCCGTCAACGGTCCCGACGGCGTGCACAATCTGGGTTACTCGGCTGCCATTACGCTCGACATTCCGGTGTGGGACTGGCTTTCGACGCAGCACAAGATCAAGCAAAGCGAGATTCGCCGTGACGCCGCGAAGGTGGTGCTGAGCGCCACGCAGCGACAGTTGATTGCACGATTGGATGAGGCGTATTCCGAGGCCGAAGCGGCGCGGGACCAACTCGCCTCGTTGGATTTGAGCGCAGCCACTGCCGCTGAGAGTTTGAAACTGACCAAACTGCGCTACAGCGGCGGCGAGGCAACGGTGCTGGAAGTGGTGGATGCGCAAAATGCCTATGTGCTGGCCGAGAACGCGCGCGAGGATGGAAGAGTGCGCTATGAGGCCGCGCGGGCCAATCTGCAAACACTGACCGGAACCCTGTAATGCGGACCCGAGCGGGAAGATGAGAAGAGCGATGAGTGGATTTGCACGATTGCCGAGACGGGGTCGAACCTCTCAAGGGGTTTCCATCCTGCCGCGCTGGATTCTGCTTGGCGCCGCGGCGCTTTCGCTGGCGCTCGTGCCAGGCTGCAAGAAAGAAACCGCGCCGGAGACGCAGGTGACCGTACAAGCCGAGCATCCGAAGCAGGGGCCGATTACCGAGCACATTACGGCCGACGCGGTGTTGACGCCGCTGGCCCAGGCAGCTATCGAGCCCAAGATCGGCGCGCCGGTGCGCAAGTTCTATGTGCAACGGGGATCGCGTGTGAAGGCCGGCGAGTTGCTGGCCACTCTGGAGAACAACGATCTGGCCGCGGCGGCAATGGACAACAAAGGCACGTACATGGCAGCGCAGGCAGCCTACGATACGGCGACCAAGGCGCAGGTGCCGGAAGACACGCTCAAGGCGGAGTCGGATCTGGCGCAGGCCAAGGCGAATCTCGATTTGAACCTGAGCATCGTGAAAAGCCGCAAGCAACTGCTCGCCGAGGGCGCGATTCCCGGCCGCGATCTGGACACCGCCAACGCCGCGCTGGTGCAGGCGCAGGCGGCCTATGACGCGGCAGCGAAGCATCTGGAATCGGTGCACAGCGTGAGCCGCGAAGCTGCGCTCAAAGCCGCGCAGGGGCAGTTGACCTCGGCCGAAGGAAAGTACAAGGGCGCCGAGGCGGCAGTAAATTACTCGGAGATTCGCAGTCCCATCGACGGCGTGGTGACCGATAGGCCGCTCTTCGCCGGCGAAACCGCGGCGGCCGGAGCTCCGTTGATTACGGTGATGGATACCTCCACGCTGCTGGCCAAGACGCACGTGGCGCAAAGCCTTGCCCAGCAGATGAAGGTGGGCGACGATGCGCAAATGAGTGTACCCGGAGCCGCCGATCCCGTTGCCGCCAAGGTTTCGCTCATCAGTCCCGCGCTTGACCCCGGCAGCACCACCGTCGAAGTCTGGCTCAAGATCGACAACAAGGCGGCCAGGCTCAAGGTGGGCACGCCGGTCAAGGTCTCGATCACGGGCAGGACCGTTTCCAGGGCATGGAAGATTCCCGCCGCCGCTATCCTTACGGCGCAGGACGGTAGCAAATCCGTGATGGTGGTGGGCGACGACGGCACTGCGCACCGGAAGCCCGTGACCCTCGGCATCGAAGACGGCGACGATGTGCAAGTGGCAAGCGGCCTTGCGGCGACCGACCTCGTCATCACCAGCGGAGCCTACGGCCTGGATGAAGGCACAAAAGTAAAAGTGGGTCCGGCTGACGACAAGGGCGGAAGGGCGGAGTGATGCCGAACGAAGAGCCCGGCGCTTCTGCAAAGACGGACGACGGCCAAAAGCCCTTCTGGCTGGCCCGTTTCACGCACACCATCTTCTTCTTTGCCGCAGTGCTTACCGTGGCTGGCATTTACTTTGCATTGCAGGTGCCCATCTCGGTTTTTCCTGAGACAAACTTTCCGCGCGTGGTCGTCGGCGTCGACAACGGCGTGATGCCCGTGGAGCAAATGCAGGTGACCATCACCAAGCCCATTGAAGACGCCGTGAACGCGGTGCCGGGCCTGGCCACCGTGCGCTCGACGACCAGCCGCGGTCAGGCGGAAGTGAGCCTGTTCTTCGACTGGAACGTGGACATGTATCAGTCGCTCCAGTTGGTGGATGCGGCGCTGAGCAAGGTTGAGCAGACTCTGCCGCCTACGGCCAAAATCACCACCCATCGGCTTACGTTTGCGACGTTTCCGATTCTCGGCTACAGCCTTACCTCGGACACCGTTCCGCTGACGCAGCTTTGGGAGATTGCCACCTACGACCTGAAGCCGCCGTTGAATCGCGTGGCAGGCGTCAGCACCGTGACCGTCCAGGGCAGCCAGGTGCCTGAGTTTCATGTGATTCCGAATCTTGCCCTGCTCGAAAATTCAGGCGTCACCATTCCAGACCTGGTGAATGCGATCCAGGCTTCGAATATTGTGGACTCACCCGGCTTGTACGAAGCCAACCACCAGTTGATTCTGAGCCTGGTAGGCGCGCAGGTGCACAACGCCACCGAACTGCGCCAACTGGTGGTGAAGACCACGGCCGCCGGCGCTCCGGTGCGCATTGCCGATGTGGCTACGGTCGAGCCGGGGATCATGCCTGTCTACACCACGGTCACCGCCAACGGCAAAGATGCGGTGCTGCTCAATATCGCCCGACAGCCCTCTAGCAACACGGTCGCCGTAGCCGATGCAGTTGCCGCGCAGGTGGCTGAACTGCGCGGCAAGCTGCCGGCGGGCGTTAAACTCGAGCTTTTCTACGACCAGTCGCAACTGGTGCGCGACTCCATTTCCAGCGTGCGCGATGCAATCTTCATTGGCCTCATCCTCGCATGCATCATCCTCTTCCTCTTCCTGCGCGACTGGACCTCCTCGCTGATTGCCGGGCTGGTCATTCCGGTCACCCTCGCAGTTACGGTGCTGGTGCTTTGGGCTATCGGGCAGAGCTTCAACCTGATGACACTGGGCGGCTTGGCCGCGGCCATCGGTCTGGTCATCGACGACGCCATTGTGGTAGTCGAAAACATCGTGATGCATCGCGACGCAGGCGAACCCCGCGGCGAAGCCGTGCGCAAGGCGCTCAAAGAAATCACCACTCCGCTGATCGGTTCAACCATTACGCCGGTGGTCGTTTTCCTGCCCCTGGTTTCAGTCAGTGGTGTCACCGGCAGCTTTTTTCGGGCGCTCGCCATCACCATGACCGCGGCGCTGCTCACCTCACTCATGCTCGCCCTGACCTGGACTCCTAGCCTGAGCATCATGCTGCTGAAGGATCGGGAGACCGAAGTGGAGCGGGAGGAGCACCAGCCAAGGAATGTGCTGACCCAAGTGCTGCAATTTCACAAACGGGCACTCGATTGGGCGTTAGCCAAACCGCTGTGGGTTAGCGCGGCTTGTTTGCTGCTGGTTGTCGCCACCTGGGCCGGCTACCAGGCACTCGGCTCAGACCTGTTGCCGCAGATGGACGAGGGTGGCTTCATCCTCGACTACATCATGCCCGCCGGCAGCTCCCTCAGCGAGACCAACCGGGTTCTCGATCACGTCGAACGCATTTTGCGCGCGACACCCGAAGTCGAAATCACATCTCGCCGGACCGGCCTGCAAATGGGCCTGGCCGCGGTGACCGAGGCCAACACCGGCGACTTCACGGTGAAGCTGAAGGCGAAGCGCAGACGCTCGGTCTGGGATGTGATGGAGGATGTGCGCCAGCAGGTGAAAACGACCGAACCGGAACTGGACGTCGAGCTGACCCAGGTCTTGCAGGACAACATCAACGACCTGTCCAATGCGCCGGAGCCAATCCAGATCAAGCTTTTCGCCGACGATTCGGAGTTGCTGGCGCAACTCGGTCCCAGGGTAGGCGACGCCATCGCGAAGATTCCCGGCGTAGTCGATGTCGAAAACGGCATCGACAATACCATCAGCGGCCCGGCCACCAACTTTCAGGTCGACCCCGTTGTCGCGGCTCGTCTCGGCTTTACCCCGGCAGAGATCTCCGAGGACGCGACCTCCATACTCGACGGCATTGCCACCGCCGATCCGCTCATCGCGAACGACCGCCCCTATACCATCCGCGTGCGCCTCGGCGACGAAACCCGTAACTCGCTGGACGCAATCAAGAACACGGTGTTCTTAAGCGCATCTGGCCACACTGCGTCTCTCGGCTCGCTGGCCGAGGTGCAGCAGTTGCCGCCGCAAAACGAAATCCGCCGCGAAAACCTGCAACGGCTCGTGGTGGTAACAGGCGACCTGGAAGGCTCCGACCTTGGCAGCGCGATGGCAAAGGTTCAGCAAACGGTCGCCGGCCTTCATTTGCCCGCCAAGGTGCGCGTCACGTACGGAGGCACGTACGAGGAGCAGCAGAAATCCTTTCGCGATCTGCTGCGCGTGTTGCTGCTGGCGCTGGCGCTNNTCCATCTCCGGCGTCATCCTGGCGCTGCTCGTCACCAGGACAACCTTCAATGTCGCTTCATTCATGGGGCTCATCATGGTCATCGGCATCGTAGCCAAGAACGGCATTCTGCTGCTTGACGCCGATGAGAAGTTCCGCGCCCAGGGCGCATCCCCGCACGATGCCATGCTTCAGGCGGCCCAGCGCCGCCTGCGCCCCATCGTCATGACAGCAGTCGCCGCCGTTTGCGGCATGTTGCCGTTGGCCTTTGCGCTCGGCGCAGGCTCGCAGATGCTGCAGCCGCTTGCGATCGCCGTCATTGGCGGCCTCACCATCTCCATGGTGCTCAGCCTGGTCGTCACGCCGCTGGTTTACTTCCTGCTGACCCGCCACCGCGGGGCACAAGCCGAGGAACTGGCATAGAGCGTGGGAGAATAGACCTATGTCGCCTGCCGATTCCATCCTGCTCACTGCCGCCCAGGCCCGTGTTCTGGGCGCGCTTGTCGAAAAGGAAGTCACCACTCCCGATTACTATCCGCTCTCTCTCAATGCATTGATCAACGCATGCAATCAGCGCTCGAACCGCGAGCCGGTGATGAACCTGGATGAAGACGATGTGCGCCAGGCCCTGCATGGTCTTGAGGACAAGCGCCTCGCCGGTCGCGCGCGCTCGGCCGACGGCCGCGTGACCAAGTACGAGCACTGGCTTGGCGAGGCGTTCAACTTCAGCCGCGCGGAGACGGCGCTGCTGTGCGTGCTACTGCTGCGCGGGCCGCAAACGCCCGGCGAACTTCGCGGCCGCACCGAACGCCTGCACAGCTTTGAAGAAATCTCCGATGTGCTTGCCGGCATACAAAAGCTGATGGACCGCGAGCCGCCGCTGGCCGCAGTTTTGCCGCGCCAGCCCGGCACCAAGGAAGCCCGCTACGCGCATCTGCTGTCGGGTCCGGTCGAGGGCATTCAATTCACTCCCGTCGAATCTGCTCCAGCGCACGATGCCTCTTCCGCCAGCAGCGCCTTCCAGCAGCGATTCGAATCCATCGAAGCCGCGGTGGAAGAACTCCGCCAGCAGATGGCAGCCCTCAACCAGAAGATCGACAACCTCTTCGGTTAAGCAGCTCGGCCCTACCCGGCCACCGGCCAGTTAATGCGCTGGTGGTAGTTGTAGACCATCAGGGTCAGGATACCGAACAGCATGGCCACGATCGCCAGCGGCGCGCCGTATGGATATCCTTCCGTCAGCGCGAAGCGGATGAGGATGATCGATACGATGAAGGCAGCATTGCGAAACACCATCTCATATTTTCCCGATACCGCCAGCGACAGGATCAGGATCAGCACATCGGTGAAGATCATCACCGTGAACACGTCGTTATAGAACGTAGTGGTGCTGGTGTCGATGGTGCCTTGCCCGGTCAGCAACAACCTGCCCACGGCAATGGCAAACAGGCCCAGATTGTAGGCGGCCATGGCCATTAGCAACGTGGCCAGACCCGCGGCCACCGCCCTCTTCTGTGCAATAAACCGCAGCGTTCCCCGCGTTGGCATCGAAGTGACCGAGACCCCTGTGCGCATCTGGGCCACGTGCTGAAACACCGTCACCAGAAAGAACATCAGGAATCCCGCCCACATATCCATAAACAGGGGCAGCGATTCCAACGTCAGCTTGTGCCCGATCACCAGGTCCCCGGCCTTGCCAATGTCCCGGAAAACATCGCGGATAAAGATCAGCGACACGATCTCGAATTGACTCGCAATCGAGCGCGTTGTCGAGGTCGGCAGCGCCGCAATGAGTACCAGGACTTCGTAAAACAGGATGAAGTTGAAGGGCGTTGAAATCGCCGTCAGATAATTCTGGCCGGCCTCGGCAATCAGTTGCGGCGGGTGCGCAAGTGTCCGGGCCAGGAGAATCAGCAGCAGGTGAATCGCAAACCCGGCAATGCTCAGGCGGATGGCCAGTTGCCTCATGGCCGTCCTGTTCGCTTCCGAGAAGATCAGGTCGTGCGCCGAATCGAGCCACTGCCATACGCGGCCAAGTCCGTTCCGGGCTTCCCGATCGGATTCATTGCGCACGTCCGCCATAAGGTATCTCGGTGTGTAGGGGTAGCTTAGCGCACCCGGTCGCCGTTGCATACACCTGGCCGTTGCCCAATGTTGGGGCGTGGGCATACAATTCGGCTGAAAATGTTTTCAGGAGATTTTTGCGATGCGACTTTACGCTCCACTTTCTTTTGCTGTCCTTGCATTGACTGCCTTCACCGCTGCCGCACAAACCGCTCCCAAGCCCTCGGCTTCCAACGCGCACCCGGTTAAGACTCGCGCCACCGCATCCCCGATCATCGCTCCTACCCCTCCCATGGGCTGGAATAGTTGGAACTTCTTTGCCGGCAAAGTGACCGACAAGGACATTCGTGCCGCTGCCGACCAGATTGTGGCTACAGGCATGAAAGACGCCGGCTATATCTACGTGAACATCGACGATACGTGGGAGGGCCAGCGCGATGCCGATGGCGTGCTGCACACCAACGACAAGTTTCCCGACATGAAGGCGCTGGCCGATTACGTCCACTCGAAGGGCCTGAAGCTCGGCATCTACTCCGGCCCGGGTTCCAAGACATGCGCCGGTTTCGCTGCGTCGCTCGATCACGAGGTTCAGGACGCACAACTCTATGCGTCATGGGGCATCGATTATCTCAAGTACGACCTGTGCAGCTTTCGCAAGGACGTGATGGCAGCCAAGGCCCCCGACGACAAGGCCGAGCAGATGCGCCTGATGGTCGCCGCATACGACAAGATGGGCAACGCGCTCAAGGAAAGCGGCAGGCCGATCGTCTATTCGCTCTGCCAGTACGGCTGGGACGCCCCATGGGAGTGGGCGCCCGCGCTTGGCGGCAACCTGTGGCGCACGACAGACGACGTGAAGGCCAACTGGATGAGCATTTACGACATCGTCAACCAGAACGCCGGACTAGCTAAATATGCCGGACCCGGCCACTGGAACGATCCAGACATGCTCGAAGTGGGCAACGGCAGGCTAACGCTGGCGGAAAATCGCTCGCACTTTTCCATGTGGGCCATGCTGGCTGCGCCACTGCTGGCCGGCAACGACCTGCCCAATATGAAGCCCGAGATCAAGGCCATCCTGACCAACAAAGCCGTTATCGCCATCGACCAGGACAAGCTGGGCCGCGAAGGCACTCGCGCTTACGCCGACGGGGAAGTCGAGGTCTGGACCCGGCGTCTCGCCGGCGGAGCGACGGCGATTGCGGTCCTCAATGTTGGTTCCGATCGCGTCGCAAGCCATCCTTTCCACCTGAGCCTCGCCAAGCTCGGCTTGAAGGGCCCCGACAAGGGCAAGGACCTCTGGACCGGCCAGGAAGTCACGCTCACCGACAACCAGCCGATCGAGTTGGCCAGCCACGACATTCTGCTGGTCAGGATCGACGCGCCGAAGTAGGCTTCGAGCAGCAAGGATAAAAGTGCCCAGCCGACGCCGCGAATCTGAGCGTTCAATACAATTACCTGGCGGAGTCTCTCGGGCGCGTGGCCTTTACGCCTGACAATATCCCAATGCCAATCATTACAATCGCACCCACAACAATCCAGTGCATTGGCATCCGCACCAGGTGCGCGGCGTACGCCAGTCCGATGATTACGATTGCGAACCCGGCAGAATAGAGTCCAAATGACATGAGATCTCCTTGGAAAGCGATTTTGCAGTTGCACGTCCGATCTCAGGGAGCAGATGACGGAGCCTGCTACTCAAACCAACTGGGCTCGTTTGGCGTTTCGTGCCTTGCTGGGAATATGGTCGAGCAGTTTGGGTCTTTCAGCGTTCTCCTCGGGCAACGAATCGTGCAGAACCACGTCGAGCAGCGAGGTGTGAACCCGAATGCGGCCGTTGTATTCGATGTAACCGAGCTTTCTGAAGCGGTTCATGAAGAAGCTCACCCGCGAGCGGGTTGTCCCAATCATCTCCGCAAGTGTTTCCTGGGTTACGTGGGGAATCAGCGGCTCCGGCTTCTCATCCTTCCCAAATTCGGCCATCAGGAGCAGTATCCTCGCCAGGCGCCTTTCGCTGGAGTTGAAGAGTTGATCGACGAGATCCGCCTGGGTGCGAATGCCCCTGGACAGGATGAAATGCATGAAGAAGTCGGAAAACGAATGTTCCTCATGCAGGATCTCGAGCATCCGGTCCCTCTCGATCCTGAGCACCATGCAGACGGAGACAGCCGACGCAGTGGCCGTTCGCATCGTTCCCGCTCCCGCCATCGCCTCCTCGCCAAAAAAGTCCCCTACAGTAAGCAGCGTGACCGTTGCTTCCTTTCCTCTTTTAGAAACAACGGTGAGTTTTGCATGGCCGTTCTGGAGATAAAACACGGCATCGGCCAAGCCCCCTTGATGAAAAATGGGCTGCTTGGCTGTGTGCCGGAGAATGCTGGTTCCAGGTCCCGCGGTAGCGAGAAAAGTCGCAGTCTCAAAATGCTTGCTGGTTACCCGATTCATTGAAGCGTCCTCCTTTTGCATGCGGTCCGGTTGTCAACGTGCCTTATCCGCGTTTCGCGCCGCTGAGATGGGCTGCGATTTCGCTTCCCCCTAAGCGCACAAGCTCGCACACTAGGACAGCGTTGCACCAATATAGGCGATAGTCTGAGCAGTTCAGACCACTGGCCTTTGTTGACTTGAGTCGCCATTTGGACGGACACAAGGCTGGAAGAGGGAGATGCAAGGAGGGCTGCCTGGCGTTCCGGCCGGCAGGTGGAGCTGGATTCCTAAAGCTTTTGGGTTCTTTGCACAGCCCGCACACCGGGCACGCGGCGGAGGCCGAGAACCATGCGGTTCAGGTGGCGCATATCTTCAGCTTCGACGACAAACTCGATGACAGCTTCGCCATCCTCGTCGTGGCGCATCTCCACGCCGCGAATGTTGGTGTTGTCGTCGGAGATGACGGCGGTGAGCTCCTTCAACATGCCGGTTCGGTCGTCGCAGAAGACGGTGATCTTGACCGGGTAGCGCTGCGGCTTGCCTGCCGACTGATCTCCCACGCGCGACCACTCGACGTTGATGCGGCGGTCGCTCTCGTAGAGAAGATTCTGCACGTTGGGACAACTGCGCGCATGAACGGCCACACCCTTGCCGCGCGTCACATAGCCGACGATTTCCTCGCCGCGAATCGGGTTGCAACATCGCGCCCGATAGACGAGCAGATCGTTCTGGCCTTCCACCTGAAGCGAGTCGGAACCGGTGAGGTGCAGTTTGCGCACCGCATCGGACATGCCGGCTTCGCCACCCGTACCGGGCTTGGTTTCCGGGCTCGGTTCCGCTTCGGCCAGGTTCGCGTAGCCCGGCGCAAGCTTGTTCAGAATCTGATGCGCCGAGTGTTTGCCCGAACCCAGCATAGCCAGCATGTCAGCGGCCGTGGCCACGCCGTACTCGTTGGCGATGCGGCCCAGGTCCACGTCGCCGATCTGGGTCATCGGCACTTTGAACTTGCGCGCTTCGCGCTCCAGCAGCTTGCGTCCGATCTCGACGGCGCGGCGCCGCTGGTCTTCATTAAGCCAATGCTTGATCTTGTTGCGCGCGCGTGGGCTCTTGACAAAGGTGAGCCAATCGCGGCTCGGTTTGTGATCCTTCTGCGTGACGATCTCGACGATGTCGCCCGTGCGCAGCTTGGTCCGCAGCGGAACCATGCGGCTGTTCACCTTTGCGCCCACGCAGGTGTGGCCTACTTCAGTGTGAATCGTGTAAGCAAAGTCGACCGGGGTAGCGTCGGCCGGAACCACAACCACCTTCCCCTTGGGCGTGAAGGTATAAACCTCGTCTGGATACAGGTCCATCTTCAGGCTGGAGAGGAACTCGTTGGGGTCGGTCATCTCCTTTTGCCATTCGACAAGCTGGCGAATCCAGTTCAGCCGCTCTTCATCGCGGGCCGTCACCACGCCTTCGCCGGCCTTGTACTTCCAGTGCGCTGCAATACCTTCCTCGGCGATGCGGTGCATCTCCTCGGTCCGGATTTGCACTTCGAATTGATGGCCACCTTCACCCATCACCGTGGTGTGCAACGACTGGTAGCGATTGGCGCGCGGAATGGCGATGAAGTCCTTGATCCGCCCCGGTACTGGGTGCCACAGAGTATGAATGAGTCCGAAGACCGCATAACACGCCGCCACGTCCTGGGTAATCACGCGCACGGCCAGCAGATCGTAGACCTGGTCGAATGAAACCTTCGAGCGTTCAATCTTTTGGAAGATGGAATAGAGCCGCTTGATGCGCCACTCCACGCGCGCTTCAATGCCGTTCTCGCGGAGCTGCTCCACCAGCGTTTCTTCCACGCCGCGCAGAAACTGCTCGCCTTCGATGCGCCGCGCTTCGACGGCGGCCGACACCTTCTCGTAGCTCACTGGGTCGGTGTATCGGAAGGCAAGATCCTCGAGTTCGCCGCGCACCTTGCCCATGCCCAACCGATGCGCGAGCGGCGCATAGATGTCCTGCGTCTCGCGCGCAATCGCTTCCTGCCGGTCCGGCTTCAGGTGTTCCAGGGTGCGCATGTTGTGCAGCCGGTCGGCCAGCTTGATGAGCACTACGCGCACATCGGACACCATGGCCAGCAGCATCTTGCGTACATTCTCGGCCTGGCGGTCTTCGCGATTGGCAAATTGGATCTTGTCGATCTTGGTGACGCCCTCTACGATGTGGGCCACCTGGTCGCCAAACTCCTCGCCGATCTCCTCGTTGGTAGCCGGTGTGTCCTCGACGGAGTCATGCAGCAGGCCCGCGGCGATGGAGGTCGCGTCCATCTTCATCTCCGCCAACACCTCGGCAACCTCCAGAGGATGAATGATGTACGGCTCGCCTGAGGCACGCATCTGGCCTTCATGATGCTTGACGCAGAAATCCCATGCCTTGCGGATAAGGCTGACATCTTCACTGGGGCGATTGGCTTGGACGTGGCGAAGAAGCGCTTCAAAGCGCTTGTCGATCGGTTCGAGACCGATCGTTTTGGGGGGTGGGGGGCGCACAAAGCCCGACGCATCATCCGTGGGAGCGGAGGACACGCTGGGAACTTCTTCCGGTATGGTTTGCCGGACAGTCGCCATGCTTCATTATAGGCCGCTTCCGTTCCACGCGCGCGAATGCGATGCCGGACAGGTCTGCAGAGCAACCGCTTGCATAAGACCTGCTTCCGGGCGGACGACTACATTCAGCTCGGCGTCAAGGTTCCGTCGAACGGAACTGCTGAAATGCTGTGCGGGGACCGGTTCTTGGTAAGATGAACCAAGCCAACTCACTGGATAGGCTACTCAGAGTCAGCAATTTGAGCCGCTGCCGCGAGACGATTCAGGCCAAGTAGGGGCCGGCGGCGCAAATCGCTCCCGGCTTGCGGGCTTATTGCCCAGAGGGAGCTTATGGCAAAGCCGCAAAAGCCACGGCCAGATACGAATCGGAAGGCCGACCGCGAGGTCCGGCCTGCAGCGCCCGCGAGACTGAATGCTCGCCACGAAGCCGAGAGCATCGTGGCAGCCGCTCCCAAAGCACCGGGCAGTCTCGGAACTCTCAGCGGTCCAGGAGTCAAGTATCCAGGAGCCCAGGTGAACCGCCGTGCAGCAGATCGGCTGCGGGGCGGCCATCTGTGGGTCTACGCCTCAGACATTGAATCGGCGGAATTTCCCGCGGGCGCCCCTCCGGCACTGCTGCCCGTGGCCGACCATCGCGGCCTTCTGCTGGGCACGGCGCTTTACAGCCCTTCGTCGCAGATCGCCCTGCGCCTGGTCTCTCGCGAAGCCATAGGCGAGGCCGAATGGCTTCACCTGCTGGCCGAGAGGCTGCGGAAAGCCATCGCCCGGCGCAAACCGCTGCTGGACGAGCAGAACGACGCCTGCCGGCTCTGTTTCAGCGAGGCCGATGAACTGCCCGGCGTGGTTGTGGACAAGTATGCTGGTCTGGTCATTCTGCAACTTCTGGCGAAAGGACTCGACTCGGCCGCTGTGCAGGAGACGTGTGTCCGCGTGCTGCACGACGAGTTGCATCCAACCGCCATCCTGGAGCGCCCCGACCCACGCATGCGCGAGTTGGAGGGGCTGGCCGCTCCAAACCCGGAGCCGCTTTACGTGAAAGAAGCTTCCGCACCGGCTTCCACGCAGTTTCACCTCAACGGCCTCGTCTTCCACTACGACGCCAACGCGGGCCAAAAGACGGGCGCCTTTCTCGACCAGCGAACCAACTACGCCTCGGCCCGTGAATGGGCTCAGAAGCTGAGGGCCACAGATCGAGCACTCGACGTGTGCTGCTACCAGGGCGGCTTTGCGCTGCATCTGGCCCAGGTCTGCGGCCAGGTCACGGGCGTCGACGCCTCCCGCGCCTCGCTTGAGGTGGCGGAGCGGAACCTGGTAGCGAATCGATCCGGTCTTGCTGCCGAAGTGGATTGGGTGGAGGCCGACGCTTTTCAGATTATGCGCGACTGGTCCGACGCCGGCGAACAATTCGACTCTATCGTTCTCGATCCGCCGGCTTTCGCAAAGACAAAGCGGGCTGTCGAAGGCGCCTTGCGCGGTTACAAGGAGTTGAACCTGCGTGCGCTCAAAATGCTGCGTCCCGGCGGGCTGCTTGTCACCTGCTCCTGCTCACACCATGTGGGCTGGGCGGAATTGGAAGGCGCGGTTGCTTCAGCCGCTGCCGATGCGGGCCGGCGCGTGCGCCTGCTCGAACGCCGCGGCGCTGCTCCCGACCATCCGGTAGTGCTAAATCTGCCGGAGACCGAATATCTGAAATGCCTGGTGCTGGAAGCGGAATAATCAGGCGCGCGCAACGCGTTGGCTGGAATGCCCGCGTGGCATAAAACGCAAGAACCGCTCCAACCACGGACGGCGAGCCGCTTCCGGAGCGCCCTGCTTTTTAGGAGCAGTTGCCGTCCGCAGTTCTGCCAGAACGTCTTTTACCTGGGCCCGCAGAGTCTCAGCTTCAAAAGTGCAGGAGCGCAGATAGGCTGAGATGGTGAGCCCTGCCTGGGACGCGCGTTTCCGCAGTTGGTCGCACTCCGTTTTGCTAAGCCGGATGGTGATGCTGGCGCATTTCTTGTTCCGGTCAAGCGCCGTGGAGAAGACATCGGCGGGCTTGGCTTCTGCCCCTTCGCTCCATCCCGGCGCGGCCCACAGTTCCGCCGTTTGAGCTGAGGCAGCTGAATCGCCCTGAGGCGCATCCTTCGTTTGGCCGGCTGCGGAACCTGCTGCCTGCGTAAACGCCCAGTCACCGGCATCGGCTGAATTGTAGCGGGCATGGGAGCGCAGTGCGTGCTCATAGCTCAGTGTTGCCACGTCCTCGGCAAGATCGTCGTTATTCCAGGCGGTCCTCGGAGTAGGTGCAGTAAGGGCGGCCAGCAGCCCAGCAAAACTGGGAGGTGTGGAGGAGGGCGTATTCTCGGTTGTCTGCTGCATGGAATGGAGCATACTGCGCCCAGGCACAGTGACATTGAGGAAATTCCCATGCAGATCGATGTGCAAATCCCAGAGGCGGAAACACGAATCGCCATTCCCTGAATGAAACCAGCGATGAGAAAAACCTCAACACCGGTTTTGCAGTCACGCTGAGAGCGCCATGCCCGCGCCAGGATCGGGCAGTACGCACCCCGGCAGGCGTAGCAGCACGTTGACAGTTTCAACAGGCAACGGCCGGGCGAAAAGAAATCCCTGGCCAAAACGGCAACCCAGATCACGCAGCAAATGGTACTGCTCGCGGGTTTCAATGCCTTCTGCTACCACATCCATTCCCAGCACTCTGGCCAGTTCAATAATGGTGCGCACAATCTGTAGCGGCTGTTCGCCTTCCGTCATGCGCCCCACAAAGGAACGGTCGATTTTGAGTACATCGAGGGGGAAGGAATGCAAATAGCTGAGTGAACTATAGCCGGTGCCGAAGTCGTCCATCAGCAGCGAAACCCCGAGCCGCCTCAAGCTGCCCAGCACTTCAAGGGCGGTGCCCATGTTCGGAATCAAGCTGGATTCGGTCATTTCCAAACCGAGTTGCCGGCCTGAAACGTCGGATTGGCGCAGCAATGCCTCGACGTGGTCTGCCAGCCCCGCACGCGCAAACTGGCGTGCTGAGAGATTGACACAGACGCGCAGGGACTGGAGGGTGGGGTTGTCGACGCACCACCTCTTAATCTGCTTGCATACTTCAGACAGTCCCCAGTCTCCGATCGGCAGAATCAGCCCGCACTCCTCGGCGATAGGAATAAAGTCCATGGGCTGTACCAGCCCGCGCTGGGGATGCGACCAGCGAATCAGGGCCTCGAGGCCGACAATTCTCAACGTAGCGAGATCGACCTCCGGCTGATAGTAGAGCACGAACTCGCGCTGCTCGAGCGCGTGGCGAAGATCCGCTTCACGCGGCCATTTTTCCGGGATTTCTCCTTCTATGCGGGTCTGCCGAACCCCTGGCGCGGCCATGCTGTTGCGCAGTTGGCGCAGTTCCAACTGGCTGGCCGCCATATCGGCCAGGCTCTCGAGCATACGCAGTTCGTCCAGCGCCATGGCGCGCCGCGGCTGACAACCGAAAATCGTCAATGCTCCCAGAATCCTGCCGCAGGACGAGCGCACCGGCGCACTCGCGAAGGAGGCAACGTCCAAGCGCCGAAGAGTCATTCGGCCGCCTTCGAAATCCGGGTGCTTCGAGATATCCGGGACCACCACCGGCCCATCCTCGGCGAGCACCATCTCGAAGATCGACCGGCTTCGAGGCAGTTCGCGTACTGCCTCGCCCCAGTAGGATTTGATCCAGATGCGGCTCGCGTCGGCAAATCCCAGCAATACCGTGTCGGCGTGGAAATACGCGGCGCTGAGCCGCGTGATCGCATCAAAGCTGGGTTCCGGCTCAGTATCGAGAATCTCCGTAGCAGCAAGCGCGGTCAAGCGTGCGTCCTCTTGCGGCCAATCGATACTGCCGGTTTGCAGCTCTGCTGATGGCATCTTCTCCGGACTCCACGGCATCCCCGGCTCCTTGAGTCCAAATCGGCTCAGGGTCGCTTTATTGGCCGCTCACGATAAACGATCGCGGTTGCGGTCAGCAAAAGGACATCTATCCAACCTGACGCACAGGTTCTCTAGTTTCCTTATCGGAAGGGGAGACACGGTACATGAGTTTTCGCGAAAGTAGCGCGCCCCGGGTGCGTATCCGCCGTCACGCGGGCTCTCACTTTGGTGCGCTCGGCTGTCCGGATTCAGTCCAAAGGAAAGTGAGTTGGTCCGCGTCATCCTGGATCTGTTGGTCCACACTTACTCCGGCCGAGTGCCCTCCGGCCAGGCTATAGTGCAGCAGCACGGGACGGCCGCCGGTAGAGGCCGCCTGCAACAGCGCCGTCATCTTGCGCGCATGAAGCGGGGCCACGCGCGTGTCGCTGTCGCCGGTGAAGAACAGCACCGCCGGATACCCAGTGCCCGGCTTCACGTTCTGGTAGGGCGAGTACTTGAGCAGATACGGAAACTGCTTTTCGTTGTCCGAGGAGCCATATTCCGTTACCCAATAGGAGCCCACCAGAAACTTCTGATAGCGCAGCATGTCCAATAGCGGATAGCCGCAGAGCACGGCTGAAAACAGATCGGGCCGCTGGGAGATTGCCGCGCCCATCAGCAGGCCGCCATTCGAACGGCCGGTAATGGCGAAGTGTTGCGGTGAAGTGTACTTGTTGGCGATAAGGTACTCGGCTGCCCCAAAGAAGTCGTCGAACACATTCTGCTTTTTCTCGAACATGGCCTGCTCGTGCCAGTTCTCGCCATATTCACCGCCGCCGCGCAGGTTGGGCAGCGCGAACCAGCCACCCTGTTCCATCCACCAAGCGTACTGCGGGTTCCATTCCGGCAGCTTGCTCAGATTGAAGCCGCCGTAGCCGGTCATCAGCAGCCGCTCGGTCCCGTCCTGCTTCAGTCCTTTCTTGCCGGCAATAAACATGGGGATGCTGACGCCATCCTTTGACTTGAAGAAGACCTGCCTGATCTCGTACTGGCTGGAGTCGAAGGGAACCTTGGGCTCAAAAAAGATATCCCGTTTGCCGGTAATCGTATCCAGCCTGTAGAGCGTGGGAGGCATGATGAACGATTGGAATTCAAAGTAACCGTACCGGTCTCGAGTCCGCCCGTTGACGCGGGAGGCAGAGCCGATGCCTTCGTAGTCAACGGCGCCTTCAGTCTTGCCGTCCAGCGAGTAAATCGAGGTTTCCGTCTTCACGTCTTTCAACCGGTTCACGTAGATTTTTCCGCCCACAATCGCCCAGTCGTCGATTGAATTGGGGCCCTCGGGCACAATCGGCTTCCACGCCTCGGGCATGACCCCCGGATCGGCCTTCATGATGCATCCGTTGGGCGCGTGGTAGTCGGTCTTTACATACCACGCTCCTCTGGCGTAGATCGCCGAGAACCGCGAATCCAGCCCCCAAATCAAAACATCGAAAGGCGATTCAGGCTTGGTCAGGTCGCGATACACAATGTCCACGCGCTTTGCCGGCACGCCGCGGTCGATCTCGACCACCAGGTAGCGGCCGTCATCGGTCACAGAGGCTCCAAAGAGATCGTCGCCGGTCAGCGGCTCGTCGCGAAACTCGCGGCCGAAGACAAGCGTGTCCCGCGCATTGCGCGTTCCAAACACGTGTTGATAAAGGAGGGTGCCCTCTTTGTTGTTGCGCGCGTAGTAGAGGCTGGCTCCATCCGGAGCGAACACGATGCTCGTGTAGCGCGCCGCGGCTAGCTCATCTTCCATCGTCTTGCCGGTCGAGACATTCATGACATGCACGCTACTCTCGTCCGCTCCGCCATGCTGTACCGCATAAGCGAGCATTTTTCCGTCGCGGGAGACATCCTCGATGCGCACGGAGACGTTCGGGTCGGTACTAAGCACGGCCGGGTCAACCAGCCGCTTGTCTTTGCCGCTCCAACCGGTACGCACATAGATGGAGAACTGCTGTTCGCCGGCCAGCCGCTTCCTGAAAAAGTAACTTTCTCCGCGCTGCAAGGGCGAGTCGGCAGCGGAGACGTTTTCCAGATCGTCCAAATCGTCCACCACTTGCGGCCGAATGCGCGCCTGCTTCATATAGCGACCCGTGTAGGCATTCTCTGCGTCGATAAATGCGCGCGTTTCATCGCTCCTGGAGTTCTCAAGCCAGCGATAGTTGTCCACGACCTTAGTACCAAAGTAGTTGTCGGTCACCGGAGCGGCGGCGACCGCGGGCGGCTGCGGAAGCGTGATTCCATCGCGCCCGTGAATTGCCTGGCCGCCCAGACTCGCTCCAATCAATCCAAGAAACGCAATCCCCAGTCCGTATGTCCGCTGCATGCTACGCCTCCACAGGACAGAATACTCGCGTGGATTGCACATGCAGGTTCCCTTCGCGCGGCAATGTGACGAGTCCCGGTAGAATCAACACCAGTGGCAGAAGCGATTCCAACCAAGCCTTCTCCACGTTCGCGGTGGGCGCGCGGTCTCGCGCTGCTGCGGCCGTCGCATGCGCATTCTGTTTTTTCCGCCACCGTCGTCCTGATGTCATCCGCTTTTCTGTCGCGCATCATCGGGCTGGTGCGAGTCAAGTACATTGTGTGGCTCTTCGGCAGGGGCGTTGAGGCCGATGCATTCAACGCCGCCTTTGTATTGCCCGACATGATCTCCTACTTTCTGGTAGGCGGAGCAGCCTCCATCACATTTGTCACCATCCTCACCCGTTACCGCGAAGAAGGACGGCAAGAGGAGGGTGACCGTTCGCTTTCGGTCATCCTGACCACCATGTACCTGGTGCTGGGCGGGGCTATTGTTTTGGCCGAGATTGCCGCTCCGTGGTATGTCCATTGGTGGTTCGACGGCTTCGACGCGCAGAAGGCGGCGCTCTGCGTCAGCCTGACGCGGATTCTGCTGCCCGCGCAGCTATGCTTCTTTGCCGGCGGCGTCTTTGGCGCGGTATTGCTGGTGCGCAAGCAGTTCAACGTACAGGCAGTAACGCCCTTGATCTACGGCCTCGGCACCATCGCCGGCGGGCTGCTGCTGGTCGGGCGCATCGGCGTCTCCTCGCTGGCCATCGGCACTGTGGCCGGCGCATTTTTTGGTCCCTTCCTGCTGAATGCGGTTTTTGCCCGGCGGGCGGGCACGCGGTACCACGTGATTCTCGACTGGCATGACCAGGGGTTGCGCGAGTGGGTGCGCTTGTCGTTGCCCCTCATGGCCGGAGTCTCCCTGGTTACGGCAGATGGCTGGATCATTAGCCACTTTGCTTCGAAGATCGGCGGAGCCGTCTCTCTGATGAGCTACGCCAAGCAGCTATTCACAGCGCCAATGGCCATGCTGGCCCAGGCAGCGGGAGCGGCTTCAATGCCATTCTTCGCCACCATGTGGTCGCAGCAGAAACGCTACGAGTTTGCGGTCGGCGTTGCGGACTCAGTCTCGCGCGTCACTTCGCTGGGCCTGCTGATCGCTTCGGGCATGGTGACTCTGGGCCAGCCGATGATCGACCTGGTGTTTACCGGTGGACGCTTCTCGCACGCCGATGCGAGCCTGTGCTCCGTCTACTTCGCGGTCTTTTCCGTATCGATGTTCCTCTGGTCGGCACAGGCTATTTATGCGCGCGCCTTCTACGCCGCGGGAAACACCCTTGTGCCCATGGTGGCGGGAACGGTTGTCACTGCCGTGTCGCTGCCCGCTTATTACCTGCTCTACCACCTATATGGAGCCGTCGGCCTGGCCATCGCCTCCGATATCGGCATCGCGCTCCAGACCGTCACCATCGCCTTGCTGCTGCACCGGCAGCACATGGTTTCGCTGGCCAGCCTGGACTACGAGGAGATGGGCCGCTGCCTGCTGGCCGCGCTTGCGAGCGGAACCGGCGTGTGGATTGCTGTCTGGGCCATCGGCAGCCTGCTCGGCCATCTGCCCGGCGCGCCCTTACTCCGTCACACTCGCTGGACGGATCTGTTGGTGCTTGTCGTGGGGTCCGCGATCTGGCTGGCAACCACCAAAGTCGTCCTGGAGAAATCCGGATCGGCCCTGCCCCGAATCACCATGAAGCGCCTGGGGCTGGCATAGGGCGATTCCAAGCTCATTTCCTGTTCAGTTTCCGACACGACTCTCGGGTCAAACCCTGTCCAATGTCTCCGCGTAGCTTCAGCGCGCCCTCTCAAACACACGAGCACCTCTTCCGGTGCAGAGGCGCTCGTGATGAAGCGAAGTCTTAGAGTGCGGCGGTTACTGAACCGGCCTGGCTGCTTCAGTTGTCGCCGGGGCGTTGGGGATAATTGTCGGCTTGCTCTCGGACTTTCGAATGTCGATGCCGCCTTTGAAAAACGCACCATCTTCGATGCTGATGCGCGCCGCAGCCACGTCGCCGCTCAGCGAACCTTCGGCACGAATGTCCACGCGGTCCGAGGCTGTCATATTTCCGCGTACCTTGCCAAGCACCACGATTTCTCGCGCCGTGATACTGGCCGATACCTGGCCGTTGCGGCCCACCGTCACGCGATTGCCCGGAAGGTTGATGCTGCCCTCGACCTTGCCGTCGATGAACAGCGACTCTGAACCGCTAATTTCGCCCTTGATGAATAGGCCCTTGCCGATGGTCGCCTGGTCCCCTGGTGCTGGTGCTGGAGGACGGCTGGTGGTCTCAAACACCGGAGCGGGCGTCGCGGGCCGGGGAGGTTCGGGTGTGGGATGGGAGTTGACAGGTCCGGTCTGGCTGGGTTTCCACATAGCGCTCAAAGTAGTTCCTTTTCTGTCCTGAAAGGACGGGGGGATTCCAAGGGAGGGCCATTGGTGTGCCCCAAAAACTCTAAAAATGCGAACAGCCGGGCAATCCCTTGATCACGGCCATCTACGGCCACAAGCGAAATGACCTTGCGTCGTGGCCGCTCGAATAACTACATTGCCGCTATTCTAAGACGAAACCCCGCAACTCGACGAGTGCAGGGCCGGCCCATGCGCTGCGGTAGCCAGCTATGACAACACTTTAGTAACGCCACCGACGCGAAGAACTTAATCGATGCTTTGGCGCCCCGCATGCTTCGGCTGCTGCGTCTCGACCTTCTAATAGCCTACTCTAAGCGTATGACCGATCACGAACTTGTGGCGCGGATTGCCCGCTCCGCCGGCGGCAAGGCCGGATACAAACAACTTGTCCGCGAGCTGGGATTGGCTGGCGGGCGAGAGCGGCGTCTGCTGCTGGAGCAACTGGCGCGCCTGACCGTGCGCGGCGCACTCACCAAGCTCGACCGCGAACACTGGAGCATTCCCCGGCCGCCCGGCGCCAGCGGCACGCGCGAGAATCTGGCGGCCGGCCGGTTGGACCTGCATCGCGACGGCTTCGGTTTCGTACGGCCCAGTGCCCGCCAGGCTTCTGGGACAGAGGATATCTTCATTCCTCCCAATGAGATCAATGGCGCCATGCAGGGTGACCAGGTGCTGGTTGAAGTGGAGCCGCCAAAGGCCGATGGCCGCCGCCAGGGCCGCGTCGTCCGCGTGCTTGAGCGCCGCAACCCCACTGTTGTCGGCATCTTCCATTACGCGCGCTCGGATCGTGCAATGGGTCACAACGTTGTTCCATTCGACGACCGGATGACTCAGCCCATCCTCATTCCGGAGGGTCAGGAGCTGCCGCAAGCCACCGAGACCGCGACGCCCCATCGCGTTCTCGGCAGTGAAGCAACCACTGCCACACATGACAGCCTCGAGGGGCTGGTCGTTGATGTCGAGATCACCAGTTGGCCCACGCCGACGCGCCCGCCGGTCGGCCGAGTCATCGAGGTGCTTGGCGACCCCGACGACTTCGGCGTGGACGTGGAGATGATGATTCGCAAGCATCAACTGCCGCGCATCTTCCCTGAAAATGTTCTGGCCGAGGCGCGCAGCGTTGCCCATCTTGATGAGGAAGAAGCGAACAGCCGCCGCGATTTTCGCGGGCTGCCCATTGTCACCATCGATGGCGAAACCGCCCGCGATTTCGACGACGCGGTCCTCGTAACTGACCGCGCAGACGGCGGCTTCGAGTTGCAGGTTCACATTGCCGACGTGGCCGAATATGTACGCGCCGGAACGGACCTCGATCTCGAAGCGCGTCTGCGCGGCACAAGCGTCTACTTCCCCGATCGCGCCATCCCCATGCTGCCGCAGGAGCTTTCCACCAACATCTGCAGCCTGCGCCCCGGCGAAGATCGTCTGGTCCTAAGTTGCATCATGCAGCTCGACCCAACCGGCCGCATCAAGAGCTACGAAATCGTCGAAGGCGTCATCCGTTCCGCCGCGCGCATGACCTACACCGAAGTCCACGCCATTCTCGAAGGTGCCAACACAGTCAACCAAAACGCAGAGGCGCGTGAGCGCTTCGAGCGTATGAGGCATCTGGCCGGCCTGATGAACCAACGCCGCGAGGAGCGCGGCAGCATCGACTTCGACCTGCCCGAGCCGGTGATCGAGTTCGACGAGCACGGCCAGATGCGCGGCGTCACCAAATCGGAGCGCACCTGGGCCAACCGGCTCATCGAGGAGTTCATGCTCGCTGCCAATGAGTGCGTTGCTACCTGGCTTGAAGACCTCGGCGTGCCCTCAATTTATCGAATTCACGAGAAACCCGAGCCTCGCCGCGTCGTCCAATTCGAGGAGCTGGCGGCCAGCTTCGGTTACTCGCTCGGCCTCGGCGCCCTGCCCGTCAAGCGCGTCCAGACTCGAGGAGAAAGACGCGACTCCCATGGCCGCGGACGCAATCCACGCATGCACGAGGTCCCGGAAGATATTCCCGTCACGCCGCGCATGTATCAAAAACTGGCAGCCCGCATCGAAGGCAAGCCCGAGGAGCGCATCCTGAGTTACTTGATGCTCCGCTCACTCCGCCAGGCCCGCTACTCGGAGGTCAACGAGGGTCACTTTGCGCTGGCCGCGCCTACCTACACCCACTTTACCTCGCCCATCCGCCGCTATCCCGACCTGATCGTGCACCGCATTGCGAAAGCGCTTCTCAGCCAAGGCGTACTCGGCGAAGGCACCATCGAAGAAGGCCGTCACAGCTCTCCCTGGACCCATCCAAACGAAGGCCTGCTTGGCAGCCGGGTGCCCATCTGGGGGCCCTCTGGGCACGGCGTCTCTGTTCTTGCCGCTAGGGTGGGGTCGAATGAGATGGGATCGAAATTCCAAGGCGAACCACCCATCCCCGAACCCGAGCTAGCCCAGATCGCTGAAGAGACCAGCCAGACCGAGCGCCGCGCCGCCGAGGCTGAGCGTGAGCTGGTGGAGTGGAAGAAGGTGCGCTTCATGCAGGACCGAGTTGGTGAAGAGTTTGCGGCCCTGGTGCTGAACCCCGCCAAGTTCGGCCTCTTCGTCGAACTGACCGACCTGTTCGTTGAAGGCCTGGTGCCCATTGACTCGCTGCGCGACGACCATTACACGTGGCGCGAGAACACGCACGAGATTATCGGTGACCGAACCGGCCGCCGCTTCCGTGCCGGGGACCATGTGCAGGTGATTCTCGACCGCATTCTGGCCCAGGACCGCCGGCTTCAGTTTTCGATCGTCGAAGAAGGAATTCCGCTCACCGGCAAGCACAGTCCAAAGCCTTCCGCCAAGGCGAAGAAGGACCGGCACAAGGACGTGCGAACTCCCCCCGCAAAAGGCAGGAAGAAATCCGCCCGGAAGGGCAAGAGGCGCTAGAGCAGCTTCGATTTCAGTGTTAACGAAGACTCTAGGAGTGTGTCGGCGGGGGCTGGGTGGGCTTGAGCGATCCGGCATCAACGATGTAGAAAAGGGAAAGGGCGAAGCGCAAAGGATGGACGCTCTGTTCACGCCTGCATCGGCGCTGGTCTTACGGGTTATTCTTGTCGCTCCTGGAGAAGAGCGGGATATGAAAGGGCATCTCGGCTGTTGAGGATTTCTTCGGCTTCGCGTTCGATTCTTCGCGCAGGGCGGTGCGCTGGGAGTTGACGCATACCCATCCGCCGCGCAGGCGCTCGAAGACGTGGGTGAATACGCCTTTTTCATCCACCTGGGTTGAGTTGATCCTATGGTGCAGCGAGTATGTGCCATTGGCGACAGCGATGTCGCCCATCATGCGCACGGTGATCACCTTCTGGGTGAGATAGAGAGTCTTGTCCTCCCCAGTCATGACCTGGACCAACTGCTGATTGCGGGTAGTAATGTCTCCGCTTGCAGCAACATCCACAAACAGAGGTGAGAGCACCAGTTCAAGAGCGTACTGGTCGTGCCGGTTGACGGCGTCGGCCCAGGAGTCCTCGATTTTCTGAAACTGAGTAACCTCAGGACTCTGAGCGGAGGTAACAGACGGTACGGCCGGAGTCGACGATGGAGCAGCAGCGGGTGATTGAGCGATTGCTACGCAGCAGAGGAGGAGAGGAGCAGAAAGACAAAGAGAAAAACGGATCATGTGCGGCATTGACTCCCACGTACTATGATAACGCCCGGTGTCAGGGTTGTTTGACTCGAAAAACTGCCCGGGGGGAGCAGCGTGAACTGGCGTTAGAGCAGCGCCTGGAGCTTGTCAGGATTATGGAGGGTCACCAGGGAGTCTTCGATCGAGATCCAGCCGTCTTTTCGGAACTGGCCGAGCGTGCGGGTGACTGTTTCACGCGTGGTGCAGGTCATGGACGCCATCTCCTCGTGCGTGAGCAGCAGTGGGAAGCGGAACTCGCCGGCATCGAGATGTTCGCCGATTTGATTGGCCAATTCGAGCAGCAGCCGTCCCAGGCGGGCAGCTACGGTCTCCGCAAGAGCGATGCGGCAGGCGTCTTGCAGGGCAAAGCGGTATTCCTGGCAGATGCACTGGACGGCGCGCATTTGCGCTTCTTTATGGCTGCGCAGGAAGTTGAGGAACCGCTCGCGCTCGACGGGGCGCAACTGGGCGGTGGTCAATGACTCAGCTGAAACCTCGTAGAGCCCGTGAGAAAGAACCGCATACAAGCCAAGCATGGAGCCCGGTCCTGCGACTCGGACAATCATTTGTTTATCTTCCATGCGGCCGGTGGTGAGCTTGAGATAACCGCTGCAGATGAGATAGAGGCAGCGGGCATCTTCTCCCTGAGAGAAGAGTGAAGCCTGAGCGGGCAGCGAGATGGTGCTGGTGGCGAGTTCAAGATCGGCAAGCACAGCGCTACCCAGAGAGCAGAACCATCCAGGACGGCGATTGGAACAAGCCGCGCAACCTACGGGAACCTGCCTGGTCACGTGTCTTTGCAGGATATGTGGTTCCACTGAAATCTGAGGGTCCGCCATAGTCTTGCTCCGTCCGATTCCGCTGTAACCCCTCGTTTCCGCCATCTGCTGACCCCGCAGACTGCTGCAAGGGTGACAGCTAAGGTGAAAGACGCTTCGGGCCGACGGAAAAGAGGCTTCTGCTCTACAGGAAGTCTGCCGCATTGGACGCGGAGATGGATGTGATGGGCCTCACGTCTATCCGAGTTTGACGCTGTCAACGAAAACAAAGCTGTGACACAGATTCATGGCGGCCTGCTGTCACCTACAAAGGCGCTGTGATCTGCATCGCAAGCTAGTCTGGCGGTGAGAACGAATCGAAGCGGTCGATGAGCGCCGGCGAGAGCAGCAGGAAATGGTCAATCTTGGACAGACGCGGGGGCTAGGAGGTGATACTTTGCGGATGACTGCGATTGATTTCCCTTCAGAATCGGGAAGAACCCCGCCGCAGAGCGGGTGTAAATACAGTCTGTTCCCCAGATTGTCTCTGGTGATTCACTGGGATCGGGCAGTTTCCATTCGATCTTGATCGCCCCGTCACAGCAAATCTCAATTGAAACGAAAGGTTTTATGCTGTGTGATGGACATCACCGCTCATACCTATAACAAATCCGTAATCTTCACGGCATGTAGTGATGCTCCGCACAAGCGCAGCTTCCGTGAGAATGAGGTCCAGCGAAACTAATGCCGAGCTGGGGTTCCCAGAGGGAACTGTCAAGCTCGACAATTAAAACGATGGAACAACGATTCAGGGGGGACGCGATGAGAGCAAACAAGGCGGTATTTTTCATGCATAAAGATAGGCCTGTAGCGCGATTGCCGATCGGTGCGGTTCCGGGGAAATGGCCGGGACTGCGAGCTTGTTTAATGTTGATGCTGGGCGCGAGCATTCTGTGCGCCACGGCGCTGGGCGCCCCGGCTCCGAAGGGGAAATCGGCCGACACGCAGGCCAAGGTCGCAGCTTCTTCCGATTTTGTGGGTGGCGAGACCTGTGCAACGTGTCATGACGAGATAGGCAAGAAATTCGCCGACAACCCGCACACGAAGATGGCCTTGATGCACGGTAGCAATGGGGTCACCTGCGAGAACTGCCACGGGGCCGGCAAAGCGCACGTGGATGGCGGAGGCGATACCACCAAGATCTTCAATCCGGCTAAAGCTCCAGCCAAGGAAGTGGATGCCAAGTGCTTGAGCTGCCACGCAGGAGCGCACCCCGACTTTGACCGTTCGCCACATGCCAAGGCCAACGTAAGTTGCGTGAGCTGCCATAGCGTACACGCCAGCAAAGCAGAAGGTTTGCTGAAGGCTTCACAGCCCGGGCTTTGCTTCCAGTGCCACTCTGACGTGAAGGCGTCGGTCAGTATGCCGTTCCACCACCCGGTGAACGAAGGGGTGGTCAAGTGCAGCGACTGTCACGACGTTCACGGGACCTTCGGGGAGAACAACCTGAAGTCCGCCGCCGATCAGAGCAGGATTTGCACCAAGTGCCACACGGATGTGCGCGGACCGTTCGTTTATGAGCATGCCCCCGTCAAGGCGGAAGGCTGCTTGGCCTGCCATAGCCCGCACGGTTCGCAGAACGCGCGGATGCTGAACATGCCGAGCATCAACACGCTGTGCAACCAGTGCCATAGCCGTGTCGCCAACGCCACGGTGCATGGGATGGCCGCGGGATCGGACGAATTGGCACCCTGCACAAGCTGCCACACCTTTATCCATGGGTCGAACATCAATGCGGCGTTTCTCCGCTAGCAACGATGGAGCCGCGCCGTCTCGAATCATCGAACGGCGCGGTCCGGGTCAACTTCGCACGCGGGTGCTGATTTTGAGATAGGCAAGTTTTATCCAGTGAGGCTTTATATGAAGAAGTCAGGTTGTTTTTCTCTCTCTGTCGCAACGATCCGGCGCGTCGCCGAGGGCATCGGAGTCGCCGTTCTCTTAATGACGACAGGCATGGCTCTGGGCCAGAACGCAGCGCCGGGCACGCCATTTTCCGCGCCGGATGCATCGTCTTCGGCGGTGCCGGGCGGGTATTCGGTCCACGAGAGCGTGGACCTGGGCGGCCACATGGTCGGCCGCACCGGAAGCGGAGCCATGTACGACACGATGGTCAATATGCGCTCCGGGCCTCGCATGTTGGGCGAGACGTTTGAGATGCGCGCCCTGCCGGGCAACAAGAACACCATGTTCGATGCGCTCACGGCGTTTACGACCGGCTTCGGCGGCGATCCGGACAACTACGCCAAGCTGAACTTCTACAAAGGCAAGTTGTATGAGTTCTCGGGCACTTTCCGTCGCGACCGCCAGTACTTCGACTACGATTTGCTGGGCAATGCGAACATCCTCAGCGGGCTGTCAACCCCCATAGGACCTACCGGCGCGCCAACCGGTTCGCTCCCGTGGTCGCAGGAAAATCAATCGCCGTTTATGTACAACACCGTGCGCCGCATGACGGATACGAGCCTCACCCTTTTGCCGCTCTCGAAGGTGACCTTTCGGGCCGGGTACTCGCAGAACATTTTTGCAGGGCCCAGCCTGACTCCGAGCGGCTATCAGTTCGCCGGCTCCTACGCTGTCGTGGTCCAGGAGATGCAGCGCAACGGCACCGACGATTTCACGGGAGGGATCGATTGGAAGCCCGTGCAGGGCACCAAGCTGACCTTTGAAGAGGAGGTCGATCACCTCAAGGCCGACTCCTATATGACGTTGAACCCAAGCAGCCTCAACGTGCAGGAGGCGGACGGAACCCGAGTCGCCCTTCTGGCGAACTATTACAATCAGACTCCGTATTCCAGCAGTTCCTGCAATGCTAACAGCATAGGCACAACTCCTGTCCTCTCGGCGCCGAATAGTCCGGGTGGCCTGCCGGTGATCAACGCGGCCTGTGCGGTAATAGCCAGTTACCTGCGCTCGCAGCCAACGCGCATTCTTTATCCCACGGAGATCTTCCGGCTGCAAAGCACAAGCATCAAGAACGTCTCGATGAACGGCGACGTGCGCTACACCGATGCGAATATGAATCTGCCCAACTACTACGAGAATTTCGCGGGCCTGGCGAAGACCACTCGCTCGCTTGCGTATACAGCCGTTGCCTCCGCAAAGCGGGAGGTGATGGCTGCCGATTATGGCATCGTCTGGCAAGTCGCAAAGACATTCGCCCTTGAAGATCAGTTTACGTTCTCGAACGTCCAGCAGCCTGGCAGCGCGACGATGACGAGTCTGACCACCGTGGCGACGCCGGCAACCGCCAACAATGAAACCATCAACACTCCAACGCTGACTACGACTGTGGTGAACAGTTCCACAACTCCAGCCACTGGCACCTTTGAAGGCAGCGGCTCGATTGGAGTCCCGTCGCCGGACTTCTTCGGCGAGAAGAGGGTGCAAAACGACTTGACGCTCTCGTGGGACGCGACGCCGCGCACGATGCTTTCACTCACCTATCGCTACGGCACGCACACCATTGCCGAAGGCATTCCTCACAACACCGCTATACCCGCGAATACGACGTCGAACGGAACAGTCACGATCAACGAAAACGGCGGGATACTGAATGCCGCCTTCCGCCCCACCGAGAATTGGAACATCAACGGCAGCGTCGAGATGCTTTATAACGACAATGCCTTCACCCCGATGACGCCACGGCAGACCTGGCAGTACAGGTTGCATACGATGTTTCGGCCCAAACCATGGGCGACGGTCACGGGGACTTACAACGACCTGGAGCACCACAATAACACCAATAACGCCCAGGCCGACGTGGCGGCGACCGGCGGCCCTGCCTACGCCGGTCCGCTGGATCACGTGGACTACAGCCGCGTTGCGGGCGTGAGCGCGCAGTTGTTCCCGAATGAGCACTATGGGATCGACTTCAACTACGTCTACAGCGATGTGTATATGGCGGACAACATCTGCTATCTGGGAGCAGCCGCGGCTGGTGTGGTCGCAGTTTCGACTCCCACCGGTACCACGTGCCCAGCCACATCCGCGGGCAGGTCAGGCTACGACTTCGGCCCTGCCCTGGACTTCATGCATGCTCCCACGCAATCCGGTTCGGTGGCCTTGAACTGGTCGCCGGTCAAGACAGTCAAATCCAACATCGGCTACAACATCAACTCCGTGAACGGCACCCGCTTCTATAACGATGCGCGGGATGTAGCGGGTTCGCTGGTATCCACGTATGAATCGCCCTTTGTGAACTTCGCGTGGACCTCGCGTCCCGGATTGACCTGGAAAGCTGAATACAACTTCTACGGCTACGGCGAGGGGGGGCCATCCGGCGCGCCATTGTGCAGCACCACGAATCCGACGCCCACGGCTCCCGCGACCCCGGTGTCATGCGCTTCTTCGCCTGACCAAACCGGCTTGAACATCTCGCCAGCCGGCGAAACTGCTCCGCGGAACTACCATGCGAACATGGTGACTCTGGGAGTGCATTACCAGTTTTGATTGGAACCGCCATCCTTTTTGAACATTTCGGGTGGGCCGTGCAAAGGAGTTTTGGCGGCCCGCCCATTTTCCTTCAGGAAAAGCGAAATTGCGGAACCCGGTTCCAGGTGGTTTTGAAGCCAAGTTGTAGAGCGCATTTTTTGAAGAAGAAGTGCACGATGGGCAACACCTCCGCGTAAACTGGCTAAGGAAATTATTCAGGAGTTTTACCATGAGAAAGACGATTCGAATTCAGGTGGCGCTGGCAGCGGTTATTCTTCTAGCTGGCGCTGTGGGCTTTGCCCAGTCCGGCGAAGCGACCTATAAGGCCAAGTGCCAGAGTTGTCATGGCGTCGCCGGAACTCCAAGTCCCGCGATGGCAAAGGCCATGGGCGTGAAGGCAGCCAGCGATCCTTCGGTGATGAGCAAGACCGAGGCGCAGATGATTGCCTCTACAACTAACGGCATGGGCAAGATGGCGCCCTTCAAGGGCAAGATCACCGACGCACAGATCAAGGATGCTGTCGTCTACTTCCGCACCTTCGCCAAGTAAAGACAATCCGGCGCATCTGCAGCATGAAACGGGCAGCACGTCGGTTCGCGTAAGATAGTTTTTGCTTCAATCCTGACAACTTTACCAGCGGCTGCGGTGTTAGAGCTGCTGGATACCAAACACAAGGAACTTGTCCGGCAGGCGCAGCTCGGTGCGTACTGTCCGAAAAAGGAGTCTCACAATGACAAAGATGGTTCGTTCCGTTTTGATGTTTGCCGTCGCCGCTTCTCTGGCAGGCACCCTTGCTTTTGCCGATTCAGGTGAAGCGACATACAAAGCAAAGTGCTCAACCTGCCACGGTTCCACGGGCACACCTAGCCCCGGGATTGCCAAGATGATGGGTGTCAAGCCGGCCTCCGATCCTTCGATCAAGGCGTTGAGCGTGGCCGAAATGACAGCCGCGGTCAAGAACGGCAAGGGCAAGATGAAGCCGGTTGCGGGTCTGACCGATGCGCAGATCAAGGACGTCGTTACTTACTTCCGTTCGCTGAAGTAAGCAGTACAATCAAAGCCGGGATGCACGACAAAGCCCGCCGACACCGGCGGGCTACGGCGTTTCCGGGATAGTTTTGCTCAAATCAAATTCGTACGAGATCGCCGCTCCTCGATGGCCGCGGCGACTTTAGGATGTTGTGTTTGGGACCCGTTAAGGCGGGACCCTGTAATCCTGGAAACGATCCATCTGTCTCAATGCGGAGGAAAAAGGTGGCTTTGTTCGAGAAATTCCGTGAAGGCTGGGTCAGGCCGGCGCTGTTCTTCGGCAACAACCCCATAAGCCTTGCCGGCGGCGCTATCACGAGCGCCTCCGGCGTAACCATGATCAGCTACTGGCTGGTGGAGCTGTTCGGCCGCTTCAACGACAATCCCTACCTCGGCATCATTTTCTTCCTGCTTTTACCGGGATTGTTCGTGGCTGGGTTGATCCTGATTCCAGTAGGCGTATTTTTTCGCCGTAGAAAACTGCAGAAGGCTGGGCAGATTCCGGCCGAGTTCCCGAAGATCGATCTCAACGACCGGATGTTCCGGCACGGGCTAGACATCGTGCTGGTGGCGACAATTGTCAACCTGCTGGTGGTTGCGATGGCGAGCTATCGCGGCGCAGCCTATATGGACTCGCCCCAGTTCTGCGGCCAGTCCTGCCACGTGATGCATCCGGAGTATACAGCCTACAAGATCGCCGCACACTCGCATGTGGCGTGCGTGGAGTGCCACATTGGTTCCGGCGCGCAGGCCTACTTCAGCGCCAAGGTGAACGGCACCAAGCAGCTTCTTGAGGTTACATTCGATCGCTATCCCACGCCGATTCCGTCGCCGGTGACGAACCTGCGCCCAGCGCGCGTGATCTGCGAGGGTTGCCACACGCCGGCCAAGTTTGTGGGAGAAAAGCTGCTGGTCAAGTCCAACTTCGCCGACGATGAGCCTAACACGGAAAGCCAGACGGTGCTGGTGTTGCACCTTGGCGGAGAAGATTCGCTCTCCCACCTTTCGGGCATCCACGGTGTTCACCTGAACCACATGGAATACATCGCCACCGATGCTTCCCGTTCCACGATCCCGTGGGTGCAGAGAGAGAACTCCGACGGGTCGGAGACGGTGTTTGCCGCCTCCGCGCTGAACGGCGCTGTGCCCAAAGGCGAACGACGGACGATGGATTGCATCGACTGCCACAACCGCGCCGCCCACACCTTTGCGACCGCGGAAGAGGCGATCAACCGGGCCATGGCCGATGGCGCCATCAGTCCCGATCTTCCCTGGGTGCACAAAGAGGGTCTGGAACTGCTGAATGCAACCTACGCCAGCCAGGACGAGGCACGCGCCAAGATTCCCACGCAGCTTGAGGCTTTCTACAAAACCTCGAACCCCGCGGTGCTAGCCACCAAGGCTGCGCTCGTGAAAGCCGCCGGAGCGGAGTTGGCGACGCTCTATTGCCAGAACGTGTTTCCCGACATGAAGGTGACCTGGGGAACGCACCCGAACAATATTGGGCACATGAGCTACCCCGGCTGCTTCCGGTGCCACGATGGCGACCACGTGTCCAAAGCAGGAAAGACGATTACCCAGGACTGCGCGAATTGCCACAACCTGCTGGCCGTGGAAGAGGCCAAGCCCAAGGTACTTGCCGACCTGGGTCTCTAGTCCAATTCAGGAGCGGCCTGCCGGCTCAGCGGCTCGGATGCGCTGGGAGCCAGGCCGCTTTCTTTTGTTCCATCTGAGAGGGCCTCAGGGTTGCGCGGTAGTGTCCAATTAGCCCAACTTCCGTAGTTGAAACGGCACGTGGTTTGTTTTCAATGCAGGCATAGCGAGGTCTTCACTACACGTCTGCAAATTCGAGGCGGGTGAGGATCTCCAGACCGAGCCGTTGAAGCAGGATGGCTTGATGGTCTGTGGAGTGGCTGACACAGCGCTTGCGGATGGAGATGTCCGCCCGCGTGGGCAGCACCACATTGACCAGCGAGATTTGCTCGATTGGTCCAGCGCAGATGCGCGAAGCCTTGTGCGTCGGCTTCGACATCCACCTGGAACAAGGCTGCGGCACGGCTGCGCTTTACGCGCACGCCGCGCAAGTCCACCTCGATCCATGCGGCGCCGGACTCTTACTTGAACAGATCGGGTTGCGTCCAGGGCTCTGGTTGTGCCGCGTTTTCGACTCCCAACCGGCCTTGCTCATCCAACTCGCCAAGATAGGCGATCATGCGCTGCCGTGGCATCCGCGCGGTGCGATAGGACTCCACCTAAGCCCAATACGCATGCCACTTTCCATCCTTGCGCCGATAGCAGCGTCGCAGAGACACACCGCCATCGTACTCATTTCAAAACCAATTACAAGAGGGTAGGTCTTCACTACACGCGGCTTTTTGCCGCCCAAAAACATGCGCAAAAGCTCAGCTCCGGAAACAAAAAACTTGCTCCCCGTAAGTTCCTGTCCCGCGACCGAGATCCCCTTGAAAAAACAGTTCAAGCAAACAACTGCGGAAGTTGGGTTAGTGCGTTGCTGTTCTAAAGTCTGGCAAGCGAATTGCTCAAAATACCTTATCGTCTAATTGCTCGGGAAGTACAGGCTTCCAACTGACAAACGCAAGGTAAATCAGCCAGGTGATTAACGACCCGATGATCGCCCCCACTACCATCCACGCCCAGAAGCCCTCATTCCGCTTACGCGCGGCCCTTCCTATCCAGACGGGACCAAGAATTCGAAGCGTTACGGCGACTACTAACCTTAGTACTGTTCACTTAAGTGTTCTGATAGCTTTTCGGATGTTAAGCGGAAGCAGGGGTTTGCTGTTTCGCGGACGGAGCGGGAGATTACTCATCTTTCTCTTGCCCCTCGGAAATTGCCGCGGTTGCGGCTGGACACGACGCGTTCTTCAAGGATTTCTTCGAGGATCGCTTTATGAAAGGCCCTCTTCTGCGGAGGGGAGAATAGCGCCCTAGACAGCCATTTTGCGGCGAATCACGCGCACGGCGTGGAGAAACGAGAGCCGGTCATGATCTTCGTCGGCTTTCAGAGCGGCCTGATGCATGAGGCCGCGGATAGCGAAGTGAGCCATCAAAAGCCCGTAGAACCGCTGACGCACCTGATCGGGAGTCTTGCTGCGTAGCACGATCTTGGCGCTGCGCAGGTGGGTCTTGAGTTCGTCGAACGCGGTTTCGATCTCCCAGCGCTCATGATAAAGAGCTGCCAGCTCGCCGGCCGGGGCCCTGGCGGCATCGAGGATGGTGGTTGCCAACCGATAAATCGGCTCGGAACCCTCGATTCCTTCAAGACGGTAATCGATCACCCGCAGCACGATCCCGTTGGTTTTGTGCCGCCAGTCTCGCTCCGAAGCATACACGTGGCTCAAATAGGAACCATCCGGTAGGCGCTTCTCGCGGGCCATGCGCATGTTCTTTCTCACCCGCCAGAGCAGATCGGCGCATGTTCCCCGCGCCTGTTGCCATAGTTCGAAGCCAAAGAAATTTCGGTCCGCCAGACAGAGCATGCCGCATCTCATGCGCGGAAGCACCGCTTTGGCCAGCGTGATCTCGCTCGTCCGGTAACCATCCGTCCGGCTGCCAAATAGCACATGTGTGCCGTTCTCCACCAGCGATACAAAACGGATTTGCGGATATGCGGGAGCCGCGGCTGGCCCCCGGGCGAGAGAAAGCATCCCCGCTGGACTTCTCGTTGGCGACCTCAAAAGTGCTGCCATCCAGACTCACCAGTCGCCAACTCCGATACCATGCCCCCCGCGTACTACGCACAGCCACAGGCTTGACCAACTCATCGTGCAACTGCCGCAGCGGCTCCCAGCCCAGCCATGTACGGGCCTGAGAGATGCCCGATTTGCCCGCAACACGAACGCCAGCAGATGGATCGCGCAGCCACTGGACTGCCTCCAGCAGACAACGCAATGCCTCCCGATAGGACGATTGCATGTACAGCGCCAGAGCGATCACGTAATACACAACAACCTCAGCCTGCAGGTCGCGCTGGCGAACACTGGCGGTTCCCGTCTTAGAAAGCACCGGGCCGATAACAGAAGGAGGAAACGTTTTGGCGATTACGCCGAGACCGATGTAATCCGTGATCCGGGCGCCCGGAGCGAGTTCCGCAACCGTACGCGCCACCTGTGGCCTCCTGTCCTTGTCTCATGCAGAATGCCACAAATTTCGTTAAGTGAACAGCATCAGGGCTAGTGGTTAGTGGTTAGATTCTTACCGTTTCATTCGTGAGGTAGTTTTCCGAATCGGTTCAGCCACGAGTGGGTTTGCTCCACAACCCATCTTCTGGCTTTACATCCCGGCTTGCGCTTCTTGTCGCTGCTCTCTTCTTTGCGCTGTTCGATGTGCGGCCGGTAGTTCATTGCGATCACAGTTTCTTTCGCTGCGTTACCATTGTAGCCAGCATCGGCACACAGATGCTGCGGCTTCCATTTGCGAGGCTTCGGCCGTTCGCACACCACAGCCTCCAGCGTTTTCGCCAGCAGCTTCACGTCATGCGTGTTGGCTCCGCTGACGGCGATCGACAGCGGGACCCCACGCGCGTTGGCCAGCAGACTGCGCTTGCGCCTTTTTTCCTCCCTGTCCGTTGGATCGGCTCCAACGCACCGCTTGGCCAGCGGCGCGTTGCCCATCGCGCCATCGATCGACTGCCAGCGCCAGGCGATGCCTTCCATCTCGTCGTATTCGACCAGGCCTGCCATGGCTTCACAAAGAATCCTTCCTTTTGCCAGCTCTGAAAATGCGCGTGAATGGCGCTGGCCGAGCCGAACTCGCGCGGCAGCGCCTTCCACTGACAACCGGTGTGCAGCACGTAGACGATGGCGGTGAGTATCTGCCGCGCCGGCATGGGCTTCCGTCCCGCACCCGGCTTGCGCTGATAGCTTCGATTCGCAGCCCGCTGCCGCACGGGGATCAAAGGCCCGATCTTGTTCCAAAATGCGTCCGATAGGATCCACGACTTGATCTGCGCCATGAATGTAATCGTCGCGCAGGCCAGTGCAAAATGCACAAAACAATCGACAACGGAAACCATTGAATCCACTATTTAAGGATAAGTTCTAAGTCCCTGATGCTTTTCAGGTTCATCGTCCAAATCCCAACTTTTTTCCGCAGCCTGAAAGCCCCGCGACTCTTGGTAAGTTTGGATTGTCAGCGCTGACCCGCAGAACCCGCAAATGCGTGGAGAATCCGATCAGCGCTTGCCTATCGGGCTATCAAGAACATTAACCAACTGATGACGATGGCGGAGGCTACGAACAAGGAAAAGCAATAAAGACCATAGCGGAACATGCGGCGGGGGGTTTCGCGCTGCGTGATTCCGAAGACCGTGGATGCGAAGAGAGCGAAGAGGAGCACGGCTGTGAAATGGGAGAGGTTCGTCACTCGGACTTCCTCCCGGTGCGCAGATTATGCGCGTCCACGGCGGCGATGACGTTGAGCAGGCCGGCGACGACGATGAACTTGGTGCCGTAGTCGGCGGTGGTGACCTGCACCTGGTCGGCGCCGAGGCCAAAGATGCGGCTGAGGAAGAAGAGCAGTCCGTTGCCCAGGTCGCCGACAAAGCCCAGCATGTCGAGAATGTCCTGCGCGCCGGTGTAGATCTTGCCCTTCATGGCGAGACCTAGAACGAACATTCCAATGATAGATACGGACAGCAAAGCGCCGCGGCCCCACTTGCGCAGGAGAAAATGCCCTGCTCCGGGAAAAAGCCATCCGGCGATGAGTGGGAGATAAACGAAGCCTTGCGGAGGGTTCTTTCCCGCTGCGGTCTTGATTGGTGCTGTGGCCATTCCTTTTTGACTATAAAGCATGAGACCAGTGGACAGTGAACAGTGGGCAGTGGACAGTGCACAGTGAACAGTGCTCGGCGGCGGACTGTTGGCTTGGGCCTGTTTACTAACCACTAACAACTAGCCACTACCGGCTGCATTTTTTGTGTGCATAGAAATACACACATTTTTGGGAGAATTGAACAAAAGGGCTTATTTAAGGCTGATTTTCGCGTTTCTCGAATTTCGACGGGGCGTAAGTTGTTGATTCGCCGTTGAGCGAAGTGCGGCAGAGACGGAAGTTTCGCGAGCGTTCGCGCACTTTGCATTCACAGACAACGCATTTGGTTTGATGGCCTTGCGGGGCATGGGCGGGAGGCTGTGCGCGCGATTGCGCGCAAAAACGCGCGCATTGCTCCGCTTAGATACGGACGGTGTAAAAAATGCAGGCTTATGAGCGGACAAATTTCAGGCGAGAGCTGGATGAGGCGATGCTACCGTTCCGCATGGTGGTAAAGCGGAAGGGTAAATCGAAGATGGGATGGCTGAAGAGTGTGAGGCAGGCGACAGGGATGCCGGAGGAAGAACTGGCACGGCGGCTGGGGGTGTGCCGGCGGGAGATTCGGCGGCTGGAGGTGTCGGAGGTGAACTCGCGGATCATGCTGGGGACGCTGCGCCGGGCTGCGGAGGGGCTGGGGTGCGAGCTGGTGTACGCGCTGGTTCCGAAGCAGGGGACGCTGGAGGACCTGGCGGCGGAACAGGATGGGGTGCGGGAGCAAGTGCTTGCCAGGAAGCAGGGCTCTTAGTCTCTCGGGGTCGACTGACCAGTCGGTCTTCACCCTCGCGGCAAAGCAACTCGATGGGTTCGCATCGAGCCCAGTGACTCGCAGCCCTCTTTTCATTCCTTCAACAAGGGTTGTGCCGGACCCACAGAAGGGATCGAGCACGCTGGCCTTTGGGTCTAGGTGAAACTCGTCAAGGAGGCCACCGACGAGATGGTCCGAGTACCCGAGGATGATGCGGTACCAATCATGGACCTCACCGTTCAGGAATCGCTGCGGGTGGAGTTTGGCCGGATTCATCGGAACCTGTTCAAAATGTGTGACTTTCTAATGTCATCTGATTCTAACGCGAGGTGACCGCACCGTGGAAGAATTCGTATTCGCAGGAATTGCAGGTGTGCCACTCAGCGGTTACTGACGCAAGTCGGCATATCGGAACCAACGGATAGCTTGCCGTTTCCGGCAGGTATCGTTTCGCCCAGCCAAGCCTCGCTCCTAAATTCTCACCAGCCCTTGTTGGATTTTGCCGGTGACCCAGGCTTTGCCGGGGGCTGTGAGCATGTCGATTTCGCTGCGGACGCCGAATTCAGGAAGGTAGATGCCGGGCTCTACGGAGAAACATGTGTTGGGTAACAGGCGGCGGTCGTCGTGGGTTTCTAAATTGTCCAGGTGGGCGCCGGGGCCGTGAATCTCGTGGGCGATGTTGTGGCCGGTGCGGTGGGTGAAGTACTGGGCAAAACCAGCAGAGCGGATGACGGCGCGGGCGGCATCGTCGGCTTCAAAGCCGCGGATGGGGCGGCGCTGGGCGAAGGCCTGCTCGACGACAGAGATAGCGGCGTCGCGGGCGTTGCGGACGGTCTCGAAGACCAGTTGCTCGCGGGTTGTGGGCTCGCGGCCGATGACGCCGGTCCAAGTAATGTCGTAATAAACGGAGTCGGGAGCGTCGACGCGGCCCCAGATGTCGATGAGGAGGAAGTCGCCTTCGCGGAGGGGCGCGGTGTTGGCGGCGGTGGGCTCGTAGTGGGAGTCGGAAGAGTTGGCGTTGACGCTGACGTTGGGGCCGTTGTCCCAGACCAGGCCTTCGCGGCGCATGGCTTCGCTGAGCCACTGGACGTGGTCGAATTCAGTGTAAGGATAGGGGCTGCCTTGGGCGGGGCGGAGACGGCGGGCGATTTGCTGCCAGCCTTCGGCGAGGAGGGCGTCAATTCTGCGCTGGGCGACGGCGTGGGTGGAGATCTGGTCCGCGGTGAGGACGGCTTCAAACTGGCTGACGAGGTCGGCGGAGCTGACGATCTGCTTGCCGAGAGAGCGGAGGAATTCGACGGTGCCGGCATCGACCATGGAGACGTACATGATGTCGTTGTTGGGGGAGTACTGCATGGCGATATTTTTCTGGTTTTGGAGGAGATTCTCTAGC
>PLOG01000164.1:0-71778 GCA_003142935.1 Acidobacteriaceae bacterium | reverse complement strand
GATGATGGTCGTAAAAAAGCCAGCCGTCGAGGGAGGCCGAGCGGAGAGCGGCTTGGATGGAATCGAGGTTCATACCGGAAATGATACGCGCGGGAAGGCCTTATCCTTCCCACGCCTAGGCGCAAAAACAGAAACGCGCCGAGCGTGGGGCACCCGCAACTTCTGGGAGGGATACCCGGCACCTGGAATTTCTGATTTGGGCGCCCGGCTGCTATGGAACCGCGATGGCGACCTTGCCGCGCGCGTGACCCTGCTCCAGATAGCGGATCGCGACCGCAGTTTCGCTAAGAGGGTAGCTCCTGTCGAGGACTGGAGTGACTTTTCCGGATCGCATGAGGTCTGCCAGGAAGTTCAGATCGGCGGTGTTCACCTTGGCGAGCAGACCAGGCATCTTTCGGGTTGTGAAAGGACCCAGCACAAGGCTATGGAGCATGGAGCCAAGGGGTTCCATGGACCGCCGGTCGGGGCCACCTCCGCCGCATCCGATGTAAATGCCCCTGGGCTGCAACACACGCAGGCATGCCGGCAAGGGGTGGTTACCCACCAGATCGAAAAACACATCGAAGCGCGGGCCCCCATGGATGAAGTTTTCGCGAGTGTAGTCGATGACATGGTCCGCGCCAAGGGACCGCACAAGCTCGATGTTCCTCGTGCTGCACACAGCAGTGACGCGGGCCTCAAATGATTTGGCGATCTGTACGGCGAATGTCCCAACGCCCCCGGATGCGCCGTTGATAAGGACCTGCTGGCCCGACAGGATTCTGCCTTTATCGCGCAGGCCTTGCAGCGCAGTAATGCCGGCGATGGGTACCGATGCGGCTTGTTCCCAGGTGAGATTTTCCGGCTTGAGAGCGAGAGTCGATTCGGGCGCGCAGACGAATTCGGCGAAAGAGCCAACGGCAGTGCCGAAGACGGCATCGCCGGCTTTAAAGATTTTGACATTGGAGCCGGCCGCTTCCACAACTCCGGCTACATCCGCGCCTAACCGTCTCGATTTCGGTGCTCTTATGCCGGTGAACAGGCGAACGAAGGACGGTAGGCCTCGAATGAAGTGCCAGTCGTAGGGATTGACTGAGGATGCGCGGACCTGGATGAGTATCTGATCGTCGGCGGGTACGGGCTTTTCGACGTCCTCATATTGCAAGACGTCCGGTGGGCCGTAGTGGTTGTAGACGATTGCTTTCATCGGCTGCGCTCCGCACAACTGGACTTACGGAGTGACATGCAAGGAAGTTCCCGTGAAACCTACAGTTCGGCGAGGGCTTCGGCCTGGGTGGCAGTGAGGGTTGCATATTTGGTGATGCCGACCATGGTGAAGACTTTGACGAAGTGCGGAGAGAGGCCAACGGCGAAGACCTTCTGGCCGGCTCCTTTGGCTTCAATGAGGAGCTGGATGATGAGGGCGATGCCGCTGGAGTTGATGTAGTCGACCTTGGTGAAATCGAGCAGGATGAGCTTGACGCCGTTCTTGGGCAGGGCCTGGTAGGTGCCCAGGACTGCTACCTTGGACGTGCTGGCAATGTCTCCCTCGAAGCGGAGAGCGGTAACCGGCTGGCCGGCCGGAGAGGTGAGCTGGTCGACGTGGGACTTGGTTTCGCTCTGCACGATTGTATGATCTCCCATTCTGAGTAGTTATGGCCGATGTAGCAGGCCTATTTGCAATTCCTGGCGACCGAGGCATCCTTGGCGACTTACGAATCGTTGTCCAGCCGAATCACGAGGCGGACGTAACTACTATTGCCGTCGGTACCGGCGACCCACTCGGCCTCATCGACCAGGGCCTGGATGAGAAACATGCCCATGCCACGGGGGTCTTCCTCGCCGAGCATTTTGCGGTCGATGTCGGGTTTTTCGGGCTGCTTCTTCATTCCTTTGCCGTCGTCGATGACTTTGACTTCGAGCTCGTGGGGGCCAGCGGAAAAGACAACGCCGACGGAGAGCTTCTCATTGAGGCGGTTGCCGTGCTCGATGGCGTTGATGCAGGCCTCGGCTATGGCGGTCTTGAGATCTTCAATGCGCTCCGGGGGGAAACCGAGGAGCTTGGCCATGGCAGAGGCAGTCCCCATGGCTACTTTCTCGTAGCCCATGCGCGAGGGGAGCCGCACCTCCACCGTGGTGGTTTTGGTCTCGCTCATTCCGGCATCTCCGTCGCGCCTGGGCCGTGGCAAAGCGTGAGTGCGGTCATGTCGTCTCCCTGCGGACCGCCTTCAGAAAAGGCATCAATGGCTGTCCATATTGCATCGAGGATACCATCGGCCTTGTCGGCGGGGCACGTAGAAAATTCATTCATAAGGCGTTCGGGCCCAAACTCTTCATCCCCTTTGAAGACCTCGGTGAGTCCGTCGGTATAGAAGAGGAGGCGGGCGCCGGAGGGAAACGCGCGGCGCTCGCTGCTGTATTGGATGCCGGGCAACAGGCCCAGGGGAGTGCCGGCGGCGTTGAACTCGTAAGGCGGTGCGCCGGGGGTGACCAGGAACCCGGGATTGTGGCCGGCGTTAACGACTTCGATTTCGCCGGCTTCGGGATGAAGGCGGAGGAAGATGGCCGTCAAATAGCGGCGCCGGGCTTCTTCGCCTTCGGCCCAGTGATGCTGGTTCATGCGGGTGGCCAGCTCGTCGAGGGGCATACCGGTGACGGCCATGGCCCGGAAGGCAGAACGGAAGCTGCAGGCCCAGATGGCGGAGGCGAGGCCTTTGCCGGCAACGTCGGCGACGGCGACAAGCAGACTACCGTCGGGCTGCTCGACAAGGTCGAGGTAGTCTCCGCCGACTTCGTAGCAGGTTACGGAGCGGAAGGCCAGAGAGTAGCCGCCGATGGAAGGGAGCTTTTGAGGCAGGAGCGATCGCTGAATGGCGCGGGCGGCGTCCAGATCCTGCTGTACGCGGGCGAACTCGACGTTTCTCTTGTGGTAGCGGGCATTTTCGAGGGCGACAGCGGCCTGGAGCGCGAGGCCTTCAATGAAGTCGAACTCATATAAGGTAAGCTCACGGCCGCCGGGAGGGGCCACGACGAGCTCGGTCAAGCGCTTGCCGTCGCGGCCGTTGAGCGGCCAGGCGAGAAGGGCGTTACCCTGTTCGCCGTTGGCAGTGGCAACCGGCTCTTCGCCATAGACCAGGCCGGCGGAGGGAAAGGCGGCGCCATCCATCTCCAGCTCGCGCACCACGATGCGCAGCACCTGCTCCAGCACTTCATTTTCGTGGATGGTGGAGTGGACCTGCCGCGATGCCTCAAGGAGCGCCTGCAAACGCGCCACCTGCTGCTGCAGGTCAATCGTTTCGTCTCCGCCCGGAAGCTGAATCCCAGCCGCCATCGTACCCTCCGTGGAATTTCACTCTAGCACGGCGAAGGGTGGGTTGGCGGGCGAGCTGGTCCCAAGACTCTATCTACCAGATTCGATCGAGTCAAGGACTGGACTGTGCGTAATATTTCCCGGCGTTAACCAAAATGTCCCACCCCCTTGGAAAGAGGGGGTTAGAGCAAGTTCAAGGCCAAGGCAACATTCCTTTTATGGGGGGCCTTTGGATTTCTGCGCGCGGATATGGGCACCCAGTCTACTTACCGACCGAACCATGGGAACGCGCCACACACCCTGGGTGTTAGGACCGAGATTTGGCGAATTGGGCTTTTTTGACAAACCGCAGTTTGGCACTTATGCTTTGTGGCTAGGAAACGTTTACTCAACATTGACAGATGAGCAACTCTATCGGTCATCGCGGTAGTTTAGCCGCGAGGTTGCCGACTGTGAAAGGGGATTCGAATGAAGACGGTCTCAAGAAGGCGGTTTCTGAAGAAGGCGGGCCAGTCCGGGCTGGCGCTGGCTGCCGGTTCCGCACTGGGAAGATTCGGATTGGCCCAAAGCGCGCCGCGCACGACGCGCGTGACGATCGATTCAGGGCGTCAGATTGCGCCGATCGATCATCATCTGTTTGGATCGTTCCTGGAGCACCTGGGACGCGCTATTTATGAGGGCATTTACGACCCGAAGTCGAAGTTCGCGGACAGCAATGGATTCCGTACCGACGTGATCAAAGAAGTTCATGACCTGGGTGTGCCGATTGTCCGCTATCCGGGGGGGAATTTCGTCTCCGGCTATCACTGGCTGGATGGGGTGGGACCGAAGAAGGACCGGCCGACGGTGCTGGACCGCGCCTGGAATACGCTGGAGCCCAATCAATTCGGCACCAACGAGTTCATCGCCTGGACGCGCGCGGTGGGGACCGAGCCGCTGTTCGGGCTGAACTTTGGGACGGCATCGGCAGAAGACGCGGCGGCGCTGGTGGAGTACTGCAACGTGGCCGGCGGAACCAAGTGGAGCAATCTGCGGCGCTCGCACGGCTATGAACAGCCGCACAACGTGAAGTACTGGTGCGTGGGCAATGAGATGGACGGGACGTGGCAGATTGGGCACATGGAGGATCGCGACTACGGGATCAAAGCGTCGGACGCCGCCAGGCAAATGCGCGTGATCGATCCAACGATCAAGTTGATTGCGTGCGGGTCGAGCGGGCCGTTCCAGCCGACATATATCGAGTGGGATCGCACGGTGCTGGAAGAGTGCTATGACGTGGTCGACGGCATCTCGCTTCATCGCTATTTTGGAAATACCGAAGAGAACGGCAACGACAGCTCGAAGTACCTGGCCATGAACCTGGGAATGGACCGTCAGATCGAGGAGATCGCTGCTGTGTGCGACACAGTGCGCGCGCACAAACGGTCGAACAAGCAGTTGTTTTTGTCGTTCGACGAATGGAACGTGTGGTATCGGGCTCGCGGCGGGGACTTCGCGGACGGGCACGGGAAATTGGCGCCTCACCTGCTGGAGGAGCCATACAACCTGGAAGACGCGGTGTTAGTTGGAGGCCTGGCCAATTCGCTGATTCGGCACTCCGATCGCGTGAAGGTGGCTTGCCTTGCGCAGCTTGTGAACGTGATTGCGCCGATTGCGACCAATGAGGATGGGATTTTGCGGCATACGATTTTCTATCCGTATGCGTGGGCGCTGAAGTACGCGCATGGGCGCGCGCTAAGCGTTGCTCCCGAGGGTCCGAGCTACCAGGTGGCGTCGCTGGGACAGCCGATTGAAAGCGGAGGCCTGTCCATTCCTGGCTTTGGGGACGTGCAGTATCTCGACGTGGTGGTGGTTCACGATGAAGAGAAGAGCACTGTGACACTGCTGGCGATGAATCGCGATCTACAAAACGAGCAGGAGCTGGAGATCAACTGGCATGACCTGACACCATCGAAGGTGCTGGCGTTCGAGACGATCACCGGGCCGGATCTGAAGGCGGGAAATACCCTCGCGGATCCGAAGCGGGTGACGCCGCAGACGCTCGAGAATCCGGCGGTCGGGTCGAGGATGACGGTGAAGCTGCCGGCGCGGTCGTATTCGGTGTTGTCGCTGGCGGTGTGAGGGATGGGGTAGCGAAGGAAAGCCCTGGGATGCCCGGCGATTCCTACTCAGGCTTTTCAGACTTTGGTTGGGGACTGAGGGCCTTGCCGACGTGTTTTGCAGAGACGCAAAGCGCATGTTTGGTGTTCTTGTAGGTTTTCTGGAGAGCGTTGCCGGTACTGCCCTGAGCGACGGATATAGCCACGCCCGTAGAGGCGCCCGCTTTCGCAAGGGAAGACGTCGTATCGCCGGCTCCGACTGCGATTGCCTGTTCCGTGGTGTAGCTGGTTGCGATGATTCCCTGCGTGGGATGCCTGCCGGGGTTGAACCACGCGATGTCTGTATCCGGCATCTGGTTGAGACGAGCGATGGTCGCGGACGGGAAGTTACTTTGGGTCATTTTGCCCAATAGAGGCCACTGGCTCGATGCGATGAAGACAGAACCGTTCATGGGATGGGCGGCCTCGCCCAGATTGATGATTTTGCCGGTAGGAACAACGGCCATGTCGACGCACTTGTCTGCGCCGCACCCGGCCCGGCAGAGCTTCTCGTTCAGATAGGAAGCGTGCTTGCCGGGCGAGACGAAGACCGTTGCGCCGCCCTGCTCGGCGTGGAGCGTTGAGGCGCGCGTAATCTGGCTGACGTCGCACACAGTACTCTCATGGGCCGATGCATACCAATAGAGGGCCTTCCATTTTGCGGAAGCGAGATCGCGGTCCGATGCGGTGACAAGTACGGCGACGTGCTCCGTATCGAGGGGATGGCCGTGCGGGCCGCAGTCGATGCGCCAGAGATGATAGTAGTGAATCTCCGCAACGATGCCGGCTGAAGGCAGATTGCCGCTTGCCGATTTTTCCGGAAACACCTGCCCATAGATCGTGCCGTCCTGGACCTGCACGATGGGAGTCTCAAGATTCGGCACAAACTCCGCGGGAAGCTGGGAGCAATCGTGCCGAGCGACCATGAACCTGGGAGCGAACTGAAGCAAAAGAGCCTGTTCGAGCGTATCGCTCATGCCGTCCTGGTCGGAATCGAGGCCGGCCTTCTGCTCAGGCTGCTGCGCGGTCACCAGAGCCGCGGTAAGCAGTGCGAGGACAAAAAGGAAGGAAGCGGAACATCTGATGGCTCGCATATGCGTCGCTCGGCCTCCGATCCATCAAGGATAGTGTACGCGCCGCGCGGTGTGAGCATTATCAGCAGCAGGTTGGCTCGGTTGAACAGCCAGAATCCGCATTATCAAAGGCGAGACTGTGAGCACACGGCGGAATGGCTCAGGAATTGATCGCGGCACGAATGTCGTTTGTTTCCAGAATCCGTTTTGCGTAGCCGCGTTTGGCCACGGCCAGCATGGCCTGTCCGATTTCACGGGTGGAGAGAACTTGATTGGGCAGCGCCCAGTGGAGCAACGGCAGGATGGGTTTCATCAGGGCGTAGCCGAAGCGGTAGGCGGGGGTCTTTGACTTGATGCCGTCGAGCGGCTGAATAATGCCGGGGCGGAACATGTATGCCTTGAGCGGCAGGCGGAGCAACGCATTTTCCGTGCGGCCCTTGACGCGCGCCCACATGACGCGGCCTTGCTCGGAACTGTCAGTGCCGGCACCGGAGACATAGATGAACGTCGTGCCGGGATTGAGGCGGCTAAGCGTCTCGGCGGCGGCAAGTGCAAGGCCATAGGTGATTCGCTCGTAGTCGGCTTCCTTCATCCCACTTGACGAGACGCCCAGGGTGAAGAAGCAGGCATCGAAGCCGGCCAGCTCGCCTTCGATTTGCGAAAGATTTGCCAGGTCGCGGTGGACGATCTCCCGGAAGCCGGATTCCTGCAATGCGGGATTCTGAGCAGCGGACCTGCTGCGGCCAATGGTGACGATCCGCTCGACCTCCGGATCGCGCAGGCACTCGCGCACGACTCCCTGACCCACCATGCCCGTTGCGCCAAAGATGAGTACTTTCATCGTTTTAGTCTTCTTTCATAACCCTACTTCCCGTTGGATGCGGGCTGACAGGCAAACGGCGCATCGGGAGGAAAATAGGAGTTGAGCCTTCAAATTTGACGCCACGCATTTGCCAAAATGCACCGAAGCGGGATGACGTTCTATTCGCGAGCCGAGTTGGGCCGCCATTGCGCCGGTATTGCCCCGTTCGCTTACAATTGTCGCGTCCATCATCGCGGAAGTATTAGGATCACAGGAATTTGCGGGAAAGCGATCTCCCAGGATGTGGGGCGGGCGAAACCTTTGCAGGGATTGTTTCGTCCCTACAAAGGTAAGCGGACTGTCTGACTTTTTCCGGGTCCTTTTCGCTCTTGCGCCCTTTTTCGGGCATTGACTCAAAAGAAAACGGCGGGAATCGACACCATGGCCATTGAAGGCACGCAGGATCTACAGGAGTCTGAAATTGGTAATAGCGCGGAGCCGCGCCACAAGAAGACCTGGCTCCGCGTCATCATTTATCTAGTGCTGATTGGCGCGTTGGGATTTGTTGGATGGCGCATTTACCAGAACCAACAGGCTGCCGCAGCTACGAGTGTCCGCCAGGCGGCGGCGCTGCTTGGCCGGCCAGTTCCGGTGCAGGTGGCGCCTGTGGTTCAGGAGCCGATGCCGATCTTCCTGACCGCTCTGGGCACCGTGATGCCCTATATGAGCGTGACGGTGAAGGCGCGCGTCAGCGGACAGTTGCAGCCGGTGAGATTTACCGAGGGTCAGGAGGTGCGGCAGGGCCAGACCATTATGGAGATCGACCCCAAGCCTTACCAGGCGGCACTGGATCAGGCCAAAGGCACGCTTGCCCACGACGAGGCCCTGCTGAAGAACGCGCAGGCCGAGTATGCACGCTATAAGGCGCTTTATGCAGCAGGCGTGGTTTCAAAGGAGACGATGGACGCAGACGAGGCCCAGCAGGGGCAGTACGAGGGCGCCATCGAATCGGACAAAGCGGCAATTGAGAACGCCCAGTTGCAATTGAGCTGGTGCTACATTCAGTCGCCCATCAACGGCCGCATCGGGTTGCGGCTGGTGGATCCCGGGAACATCATTACTGCCAACACCACCAACCTTGTCATTATCAACCAGTTCCGGCCCATCGCGGTCTACTTTACGCTGCCGGAGAATCAGCTTCCCCAGGTGCTTCAAAAGCTGGCGGCGGACCGGCACATGCCGGTGGACGCGTACGACAAGAGCGACGTGCAAAAGCTGGCCACCGGGGAACTGCTGACGGCCGACAACGAGATCGACACCACGACCGGGACCGCGAAGCTGAAAGCGGTCTTCAACAACGAGAACGAGGCGCTGTTTCCTAATCAGTTCGTGAATATTCACCTAGTGATGGAAGACCGGCTGAATGCGCTGGTGGTTCCCTCGGCGGCCATTCAGACCGGGCTGCAGGGATCGTTTGTGTGGTTGGTGAATACGGACGATAAGGGAGCCGCAACCGCACGGATGGAGCCGGTGAAGATAGCCCTGGCTCAGGGACAGGTGACCATCCTGGATAGCGGAGTAACGCAGGGACAGAAGATTGTTGTGGACGGAGCAGACCGGCTGCGCGACAAGGCGCCGGTGGTAGTGAGCCAAGCCCATCAGGGTAGCGGCAGGCATGGCGCCGCAGGCCAGAACTCGGGCACAGGCGCACAGGGTCCAGGGAAACAACAGAATAAGGAGCAGCAGTGAGTCTGAGTCCTTCCCGGCCCTTTATTCTGCGCCCGGTAGCGACCTCGCTGCTGATGGCAGCAATTCTGCTTGCGGGCGGCGTTGCCTACCAGCAGTTGCCGGTTTCCGCTTTGCCCGAGGTGGATTACCCGATCATTCAGGTGCTCACGTTCTACCCCGGCGGCGGGCCTCAGGTGATGGCCTCGTCAGTGACTGCGCCACTGGAGCGGCAGTTCGGCCAGATGCCCGGACTGAAGCAGATGACGTCGGTCAGCTCAGGCGGCGGTTCGGTGATCACGCTCGAATTCAACCTGGACGAAAATATCGATGTGGCCGAGCAAGAGGTTCAGGCGGCCATCAATGCCGCAACCAGCTTTCTGCCTACCGATCTACCCAATCCGCCCATCTACAGCAAGGTGAACCCGGCGGACGCGCCCATCATGACGCTGGCGCTGACCTCCGATTCGTTGCCGCTGGACAAGGTTGAGGACGCGGCCGATACCAATCTGGCACAGAAGATCTCGCAGGTAACGGGCGTGGGTCTGGTCTCGATCGCAGGCGGGCAAAAGCCATCCGTGCGCATCCAGGCGAATCCCGCCCAATTGGCTGCCTACAACCTGAGCCTGGAGGATCTTCGTACTGCGATTGCAACGGCGAACGTGGACCAGGCCAAGGGAACCCTGAACGGATCGCGCCAGACGTATACCATTGGCGCCAACGACCAGTTGGTAACAAGCTCCGATTACAAGCCGGTGGTGATCGCCTATCGCAATGGGGCTCCGGTGCGCGCCACCGATGTGGCCCTGATTGTGGATGCCGCGGAGAACAACCAGCAGGCCGCGTGGATGAACCATACCCCCGCGGTGATCGTGAACATCCAGCGCCAGCCGGGCGCCAACATCATCGCCGTGGTGGACCGCATCAGCAAGCTGCTGCCGCAGTTGCAGACCAGCCTGCCGGCCGCGGTGCAGGTGAAGGTGCTCACCGACCGCACGCTGACGATCCGGGCTTCAGTGAGGGATGTGGAATTTGAGCTGATGATTACCATCGCGCTGGTGGTCATGGTAATTTTCCTCTTCCTGCGCAACCTGGCGGCTACTGTCATTCCGTCGGTCTCGGTGCCTTTGTCGATTGTGGGCACCTTTGGCGTGATGTACCTGCTGGGCTACTCGCTGAACAACCTGACCCTGATGGCGCTCACCATCTCCACCGGCTTTGTGGTGGACGACGCCATTGTGATGATCGAGAACATCTCGCGGTTCATCGAAGAAGGCATGAGCCCCATGCAGGCGGCGCTGAAGGGCAGCGAACAGATCGGGTTCACGATCATGTCGCTGACCGTTTCGCTGATTGCAGTGCTGATTCCGCTGCTTTTCATGAGCGATGTGGTGGGACGGCTGTTTCGCGAATTCGCCATTACGCTGGCGGTCACCATCCTGGTTTCCGCGGTGGTCTCACTGACCCTTACGCCCATGATGTGCTCGCGCATTCTTCAGGACAAGGCCACAGCCAAGCAGACCCGGTTCTACCATTGGTCGGAGAAGGTCTTCAACTCGATCATCGCCGCGTACGGGCGTGCCCTGCAGGTGATTCTGCGCCATCGTTTCGCAACCCTGCTGGTGACGATTTCGACCTTTGTGGCGACGGTTCTGCTGTTCATCGTGGTTCCCAAGGGCTTCTTCCCGGTGCAGGATACGGGCGTGATTCTAGGCATTTCAGAAGCGCCGCAGACGGTGAGTTTTACCAGCATGGCAGAGCGCCAGCAAAAACTCGTCGACGTAGTATTGCAGGATCCGGCGGTAGATAACGTCTCCTCCTTCATTGGCGTGGATGGCACCAATACCACGCTGAATTCGGGCCGCATCCAGATCACACTGAAGCCGCTGGATGTGCGCAAGGTAACTGCGACGCAGGTAATTCAACGCCTGCAAGGCAAAGTCAACAGCGTCGAAGGGATACAACTCTTTCTGCAGCCGCTCCAGGATCTGACGGTGGAAGATCGCGTCAGCCGCACCGAGTTCCAATACGCTCTCGAAGATCCGGACCAGAACGAGCTGGCCATCTACACCCGCAGGATGGTGACGGAGCTGGCCAAGGAAGGCTCAGTGACCGACGTGGCCAGCGACCTGCAAGACCAGGGGCTATCGGCCGATCTGGTCATCGACCGCGACACGGCTGCGCGGCTGGGCATCGCCATGGCCGACGTGGATAACACGCTCTACGATGCCTTTGGACAGCGGCAGGTTTCCACCATCTTTACCCAGCTCAATCAGTATCACGTGGTGATGGAGGTGGGAAAGAACTTCCAGACCGATCCCCAAACGCTGAGCGATCTTTATGTGAAGTCAGGCAACGGCACCCAGGTTCCTCTCAGTATGGTGGCCCACTGGGAGCAGTCGCACACGCAACTCTCCATCGGCCACCAGGGGCAGTTCCCGTCTACGGTCGTGAGCTTTAACTTGGCGCCGGGCAAGGCGCTTGGAGACGCCGTCAAAGCCGTGAACGCCGTGGAGCAGCGCATCCAGATGCCGGCCAGCATCAACGCCAGCTTTGAGGGCACGGCGGCGGCGTTCCAGACTTCCCTTTCCAACGAACCGCTGCTGATTCTGGCCGCGCTGATTACCGTTTACATTGTGCTGGGCGTGCTTTACGAGAGCTACATTCACCCCATCACGATCATTTCAACGCTGCCTTCGGCGGGCGTGGGCGCGCTGCTTGCGCTCATCATCACGCGCGTGGAATTCAGCGTAATCGCATTGATCGGCATCATCCTGCTGATTGGCATTGTGCAGAAGAACGCCATNNATCATGATGATCGACTTTGCGTTGCAGGCCGAGCGCGACGAGGGCAAACCTGCCGAAGCCGCCATCTTCCAGGCGTGTTTACTGCGCTTCAGGCCCATCATCATGACCACGATGGCGGCGCTGCTGGGCGGATTGCCGCTGGCGCTGGGCGGAGGCGTGGGCGCGGAGCTGCGCATGCCCCTGGGCGTGACTATTGTCGGCGGCCTGATTCTGTCGCAGATGCTCACCCTCTTTACCACGCCGGTGGTCTATCTCTACTTCGACAAGCTGGCTAACTACTTGAAGCCGCGCGCCGTTGGCGCGGCCCACGAACAGCATCCGGTTAGTGCGGACTGAGGATAGGGACTCATGCATCTTTCCGCTCCCTTCATCAATCGGCCGGTGGCCACCTCACTGCTGAGCCTTGCTTTGCTTCTGGCCGGCTCGGTTGCCTACTCGGTGCTGCCAGTAGCCTCGCTGCCGGACGTGGATATGCCCGTCATCGGCGTAGGCGCGGGGCTGCCCGGCGCAAGTCCGGAGACGATGGCGTCGGCTGTGGCCACGCCGCTGGAGCGGCAGTTCGGACGCATCGCCGGGGTGAACCAAATGACCTCGACGAGTTCGCTGGGGTCGGCTTCCGTCACCCTGCAGTTTGACATCAATCGCGATATCAACGCCGCGGCCCGCGACGTGCAGGCGTCCATCAACGCGGCGCGCAGCCAGTTGCCCTCCTATCTGCCCCAGAATCCCAGCTATCGCAAGGCCAATCCCGCCGATGCGCCCATCCTGATTCTCACGCTTACCTCCGACGTGGTTCCCAAGCCGCAGATTTACGACATGGCCGACTCGATTCTGGCACAGAAGATGTCGCAGATCGCGGGTGTGGGGCAGGTCTTCGTGGGCGGCAGTTCGAGTCCCGCGGTGCGCGTGGAACTGAACCCCATGCAACTGGCCAACAACGGCGTTGGCCTGGAGGCGGTGCGCACGGCGCTAGCCAACGCCAACGCCAACCGGCCCAAGGGCGCATTCCAGGACGCGGCCAACCGGTGGGCAATCAACGACAACGACCAGATTTTCAAAGCCGAAAATTATGCGCCGATTATTGCCGGATATAACCAACAGACCGGTGCGCCGGTGCGCGTTGGAGATCTAGGCACGGTGTCGGACAGTGTTTCAAACATTCTGACCGCGGGTCTGGGAGGCATCAATCCCATCAGCGGGCCGCCCGGAGAACTCAAGAGCGCCATCCTGCTGGTGGTTTTCAAGATTCCCGGCGCAAACGTGATTTCGACCGTGGACAACGTGATGGCTGAGATGCCGCATTTGCAGGCATCCATCCCGCCCACGATCAAGATCGACGTGGCCGTGGACCGCACCTTGACCATCCGCTCGAGTGTGCACGATGTGGAGATATCGCTGATCATCAGCGTGCTGCTCGTGGTGCTGGTGGTGTTTGCCTTCCTGCGCGAGGTGTGGGCCACCATCATTCCCTCGGTGGCGGTTCCGCTGTCGCTGGTGGCGACCTTCGGGGTGATGTACCTGGCAGGCTACACCATCGACAATCTGTCGCTGATGGCCCTGACCGTGGCCACGGGGTTCGTGGTGGATGACGCGATCGTGGTGATCGAGAACATCACGCGCTACCTCGAAATGGGCATGCAGCCCTACGAGGCGGCCATGAAGGGGTCAAAGGAGATTGGCTTTACGGTTGTTTCGATGAGCATCTCGCTGATCGCCGTATTTACCCCGATCCTGCTGATGGGCGGAATCGTGGGCAAGCTTTTCCGCGAGTTTGCGGTTACCCTTTCAGTCGCCATCGCGGTCTCGCTGCTGGTTTCACTAACCACTACCCCCATGCTCTGCGCGCGTTTTCTCAAGTCGCGCGACGAGAGCCGATACGGCCGCATCTATCGCTTCAGCGAGAACGCCTTCCAGCGCCTTCACTATGAGTACAATTCGGCGCTGCGCTGGGTGCTGCGCCACCAGTGGCTCACTCTGGGCGTGGCCGTTGGCGCGGCAGTTCTGAATGTTTATCTCTTCATCATCGTGCCTAAAGGCTTCTTCCCGCAGCAGGACACAGGGCGCCTGGGTGGCCGGACCCTGGCCGCGCAGGACATCAGTTTCGAGGCCATGCAGGTTAAACAACGGCAACTGGCACAGATGACGCTGGAAGATCCGGCGGTTCAAACGGTGACGGCCTTTGTGGGGGGTGGCGGCCCAGGAGGGGGCAGTAACAACACGGGCAACATGTTCATTGCCCTCAAACCTCTCAACGACCGGCCCTATCGTGCCTATTCCGATAGTTGGTTCGATCGCCTGCGCCAGAAGCTTCACATCCACCCCGCTCACGTCTCCGCAGACGAAGTGGTGAATGGCCTCCGTCGTAAACTTACGAGCGTTCCAGGCGCAACGCTGTTTCTCCAGGCGCAGCAGGACATTCAGATCGGCGGGCGTGGGGCTGCTTCGCAGTACCAGTACACTCTCTCGGATGAAGACTTGAAAGAGCTCAACACCTGGGCGCCACAATTGCAGGCGCGGATGGCCAAGATGCCTGAGTTGACCGGCGTCTCCACCGACCAGCAGGACCAGGGGCTGGCCACCAACCTGGTGATCGATCGCGATACCGCCTCGCGACTGGGAATTACCGCGTCGATGATCGATGCAGTGCTCTACGATGCCTTCGGCCAGCGGGAAGTCTCCACCATGTACACCGCGCTCAATCAGTACTTCGTGGTCATGGAGGTCGATCCCAAATATCAGGGCAGCCCCGACTCGCTGGATGGCATCTTTGTGAAATCGCCGGGCGGCGCCATGGTGCCGCTTTCCGCCTTCGCGCACTATGAGAACCAGCGCACCTCGCTGGCAGTCAATCACCAGGGCCAGTATCCCGCGGTTACGCTCTCTTTCAACCTGGCTCCCAACGTGGCTTTGGGCGACGCGGTTACCGCGCTTGAGAAAGTTCAAGCCGAGATGGGGATGCCGTCGGGCGTCCACGCCAGCTTCCAGGGAACCGCGCAGGCCTTTCAGGACTCGCTGCGAAACGAGCCTTACCTGATTCTGGCGGCGGTGGTGGCCGTCTACATCGTGCTCGGCATTTTGTATGAGAGCCTGATCCACCCGCTCACCATTCTCTCCACGCTGCCGCCGGCGGGTGCGGGCGCCATCCTGGCCCTGCTGATCACCGGAACGGATTTGAGCATCATCGCCCTGATCGGGATCATTCTGCTCATCGGCATTGTGAAGAAGAACGNNGCCATCATGATGATCGATTTTGCGCTGCAGGCCGAGCGCGAACAGGGGCTTCCGCCGGTGGAGGCCATCTATCAGGCCGCCCTGCTGCGTTTCCGCCCCATTATGATGACCACGATGGCAGCCACTTTCGGCGGGCTTCCACTGGCCATCGGCATGGGTGTGGGATCGGAGCTGCGCAGGCCGCTGGGCATCACCATCGTCGGCGGGCTGCTCGTCTCCCAGGCGCTGACGCTCTTCACGACTCCGGTGGTTTATCTCTTCTTCGACAAGCTGCAGTGGAAGCTGATGAAGCTGCACAAGGTCGGTTCGGAGTTGGAAGAGGCGACCGGGGACTAAGAAAAGCAGCTTCTAGCTATCAGCTTCTAGCTCTTAGCTCCTTGGCTGATTGCACGAGCAGATTGCCTGCGAGTTTCGCAGCATCGGCTGATGGACTTTTGCGGACTAGCTAAAACAGCATATTGTCCATGTGCATGAATCCCGATGAGCCGCATTGGCTTATGCGACATGTGAGCGATCCGCGGCCATGGTCCACGCGCTGCTAATTTCAGTTCGCAGTTCCCGGCGGATTGATGATATCTTCGAAACAATCTCGCACTGCAAAGAACGGGATCTTCTCTTAAACCCAACAGCTTGCTATCGACAGTTTCATGTTTCGGCATTTTCGCTGAATACATCTCCGCACCCCGCGGTCGAGATGCGGCATAAGTGTCAGTACCGTTTTTTCCGGAATGTTTTCCCGAGAGATTCTTCTGAACTGATTCGAAAGGCGAGCCCATACCGATGACCCCGACCCACGACGCCAGCGACGCCAGTCTCGTTCTCACTCTTGAGGAGATTTCGAACCTTGCCGCGGAGGGAGGCAAGCCGGCCGATACGCTCATGAATGTGGTGGCATTGATTGCCAAGCGGTTCATGACCGATGTCTGCTCGGCCTATCTGCTTGAGCCTGACCGGTCGAACCTGGTTCTGGCCGCCACGCTCGGCCTGCATCCGCGCAGCATTGGAACCCTGCGCATGCCGCTCGATGAAGGCCTCACGGGGCTGGTTGCGGAGCGAGTGGTTCCCGTAGCCGTGGACGATGTAAGAAGCCATCCCCGTTTCAAGTACTTCAAGGAGTCTGGCGAGGACGAGTACCACTCGTTCCTGGGCGTACCGCTGGTGGACCACGGAATTCTGCAGGGGGTTCTGGTGGTCCAAACCAAGGATCCGCGGGTTTATCGCGAAAATGAAATTCGCATGCTGACAGAGGCGGCCAGCCAGGTGGCTCCGGTAGTAAGTGAGGCCCGTACGCTCGATCGCTTTATCGCCCCAGCACAGGAACGGCTCTGGGCGCTGGCTCGCAACGTGTGGTGGAGTTGGGACCAGGACTGCATCAGCCTGTTTCGCGACCTGAATCCGACGCGGTGGCGGCAACTCAATCAGAATCCCATCTCGCTGCTGAGCGAGATGCCGCTGGGAGAGATCGAACGCCGCGCGGCGGAACTGGTGCTGCATAGCCGCATCAATTACGTCTACCGCCGTCAGCAGGAGTATCTGAACGCGGACCGGACCTGGGGCACCGCCAATGCGGGAGTGCTGCGTCCACGGCCGGTTGCCTATTTTTCTGCCGAATTTGGATTGCACGAGTCGCTGCCCATTTACTCTGGAGGACTGGGCGTGCTGGCTGGAGATCACATCAAAAGCGCATCGGACCTGGACATTCCGCTGATCGGGATTGGCCTGTTTTACGGGCAGGGATATTTTCTGCAGCGTCTGGACCAGGGCGGATGGCAACAGGAAGAGTATCTGCAGACGGACGTGAACCAGTTGCCGATGCAGCCGGCCATCGGCGTCAATGGCGAGCCCGTGGTGGTTGAGATTGCCACGCGCGGCGGCTCCATCCGCGCCAAGGTGTGGCGCGTGAAGGTGGGCCGGGTCGATTTGCTGCTATTGGACTCGAATATTGCCGGCAACGCTCCAGAAGACCGCGACACGACCTCAAGGCTCTACGGCGGCGACGCGCGCACGCGTATTCGTCAGGAACTGCTGCTCGGCATTGGTGGATTCCGCGCTCTCAAAGCCATGGGCATCACTCCCGGCGTTCTGCATTTGAATGAAGGTCACAGCGGCTTCGCCGTGTTCGAAGCAATTCGCGATCGCATGGCGGAAGAGGGTTTGGATTTCTTTACCGCAGCCAGGCTGATTCCGCGTGAGGTGATCTTCACCACCCACACACCCGTACCCGCCGGCCACGACCGATTCAGCGCCGACCTGATGGAAGAGCACCTGGGCCCCCTGCGCGAGCAGTTGGGAATATCGCACGAAAACATGATGGGCTTTGGGCGCGAATATCCCACCGACCACGGAGAACTGTTCTGCATGACGGTGCTGGGCCTGAAGCTGGCGCGGCGCGTGAATGCGGTTTCCTCACTGCACGGAGAGGTCTCGAGAGCGATGTGGAAAGGGCTCTATCCCAACCGGCCGGAAGACGCGGTGCCGATTGGTCACATCACCAACGGCGTGCATGTGCCGAGCTGGCTTGCGCCGCAGATGTGCCGCCTCTACGACCGGCATCTGGGGGTTGGCTGGCAGCACCACAGCAGTTGGCCGAAAACATGGGAGAAGATCGAAACCGTCGACGATGGCGAATTGTGGGAGACGCACCTGGCCCTGAAGGCGCAACTGATTGAGTTTGCCCGGCGGCGCGCGCGAGAACAGGCTGAGCGCCGCAAGGAACCTGCGGAGACGCTCAAGAAGCTCGACAAGATTCTGTCGCCCGATGCGCTGACGATCGGCTTTGCTCGCCGTTTTGCCACCTACAAGCGAGCCAACCTGGTGCTGGCCGATATCGAGCGGCTGGCCTCGATGGTCAACGACCCCAAGCGTCCCGTCCAGTTTCTTTTCGCCGGCAAGGCACACCCACACGACGAACCGGGCAAGAGGGTGTTGCAGCAGATTGCGGAGATGATGCACGACTCGAAGTTCTCAAACAAGTTTGCGTTCATCGAGGACTACGACATCAACGTGGGCCGCTATCTCGTTCAGGGTGTCGACGTGTGGCTGAACAATCCGCGGCGGCCGCTGGAGGCCTCGGGCACCAGTGGACAAAAAGTGGTGCTGAATGGCGGCCTGAATCTTTCAGTTCTTGACGGATGGTGGGCGGAAGCCTACGACGGGCTCAACGGCTTTGCCATCGGAACCGGCAGAACCCACTCGAACATGGACGTGCACGACAGCCGCGATGGCGAAGACCTATACCGCGCGCTGCATGACGAGGTAATTCCGCTGTTTTATCAGCGCGACCGGGACGGGTTGCCGAGGGGATGGATCAAGCGGATGAAGCGGACGATTCGCACGCTGGGTTGGCGCTTCAATGCCGACCGCATGGTGATGGATTACACGCTAAAGGGCTATATTCCGGCGGCGGGCGGGACGTCGAGCGAGATCAGGCTATATTCGTGAGAGTTCCTAAATCAGGGACGGTTGTACAGGCTGGGTAATTCGAGTTCCAGGCGTTGCCATTCCGGTATGCGAAAGACGCCGAGAATCTGCTCGGGGTCCCGTACGCAGATCTGAATATGGGTCTTGTCACGAAAGCCTGCGCCTGGATAGAGTTCGGAGCCCTCGGGAAAAAGAGCGCGTACGGTGGAATAGGGCTGGCTTTTTGGAGCCGATTCTTGCGAAGTCTGCAGAATTCCGAAAAGGCAATTCATTACGGCGCAGTCCAAGCGCCGGATGATTTTGTCTCCATTGGACTCGTTGGCTGGATCCACGTTCTCGGGAATGGGTTTCCCGTCCCTTTCAGCCATCCTGATTAGCTCGTTATAGGCGAGCCATACCGCCTCTATGCCGGATTGCGTTGTCAAGTCGAGGCAGTTTTCCAACTCGATTGCAGCGCCCACGACCGAAGGGCGGTCGAATTTTCGGCGGGGTTCCGCTGCCCACCGGAATGCGCGGACGACGTCGTTCTCCCAAAAGTAGCTTCCAGAGCCGAGCCAGTCATAGTCGCGAATACTGGGCTGAAATGGCGAACCGCCCAGAAGCTCCTGGGCGGTTTCGAGATCGCATCCGTGATATGCAAGAACTAAAGCCAATGAGTCCTGCTCACCTATACTTTTCAGCTACTTTACCGTCCGGGTCCAGGTAGCCAATCTTGATGAGAAACTCGTGAGCCTTTTCGGGGGTGTTGTGCTCACGGTCCAGCTTCTCAGCGGCTTCCTTGAACTTCTTGAATTCTTTTGGACTCACTGCACCCTCCAATCCTCAAAATCCAATTGCATATACAGATGTTTTTATTGTAATGCAAGTTGATAGTAAATGCATCGTCTGCTTCGCAGATGCAGCTGCGGCCTTGCAAGGCAGGAGCGTTCGCGGCCCGAAGCATGTTATTCGCAAAACTTCCGGTATGTCACTGCGATCAGGTCAGAGGCGGCGCTATACTCTCTGCGGCATTCCACCCATGCGGAGAGTCGCTATGGAAAAGCTCGATCTGAAGAAGAAGTGGAAGCATCTTTACCAGCCGCCGGCCGAGGAGATCACAGCGGTTGACGTGCCCGCGCTTACCTACCTAATGGTAGACGGCGAGGGCGATCCCAATACGTCCCCGGCCTTTACACATGCCGTCGAGGCACTCTACTCGCTCTCGTACACTTTGAAGTTCTCGCTCAAGAAGAGCCCTCAGCCGGTCGATTATGGCGTGATGCCGCTGGAGGGCCTTTGGTGGGCCGACGATCCGGGCGCCTTTCATCGCAAGGACAAGTCCACCTGGAAGTGGACAGCAATGATTGTTCAGCCGGATTTCATCGACAGCAAAGAGGTAGACGCTGCACTTCACGAGGTGCGCCGGAAGAAGAATCCCGCAGCGCTCGAACGGGTGCGCCTGGAGACTTTAACGGAGGGAACGGCCGCTCAGATTCTCTACGTGGGGCCGTTTGCCGACGAGGGACCGACGATCCAGCGGCTTCACGACTTCATTCATGCGGCGGGCAAAGAGCTTTGCGGGAAGCACCACGAGATCTACCTGAGCGATCCTCGAAGGACCGCTCCAGAGAAGTTGAAGACGGTGATTCGGCAGCCGATGAAGTAGGGCGCAGGCTGGCTCAATCGGCGTAGACTTCTTCCTGGATCTTGGCGTGTTCGAGAATGTGCACGGGGTAGTAGGCGTTGCGCGTGTACTGCTTGACCATGCGGTTGGTGTTGAAATAGGAGCCGTTGAAGGCCAGGGTGTTGCGCATCAGGCGAGCCCACTTCTCGGGCGNNTCGATGCAGCCCTCGATCCACCATCCGTCGAGGATCGATAAACTGGGGACGCCGTTCAGAGCCGCCTTCATGCCGCTGGTGCCCGAGGCTTCATAAGGCCGCTTGGGCGTGTTAACCCAGACATCGACGCCGGCGGTAAGCAGCGCGCCGAGATCCCAGGCGTAGTTTTCGAGGTAGACAATCCGCAACAAGTCGGTTGAAAATTTAGCGGCGCCTTCCACCACTTCCTGGATCAGCCGCTTGCCGGGCGCGTCCTGCGGGTGAGCTTTGCCTGCGTAGAGAATCTGCAATCCTCCCGCCGCGGTAGCAATCTTCAGTAGCCGTTCGGGATCGGTGAAGAGCAGGTTGGCGCGCTTGTAAGTGGCTGCGCGGCGGGCAAAGCCGAGTGTGAGCACCTTTGAATCGAGCACCAGGCCGGTGCGCGTGGCTACCTCGGTGATGAGTGCTTCTTTGGCGCGGGCGTGCGCTGTCTGAATTTTGGTTTCGGGCAGATCGATGGCGTTGCGCATGTAGAGGTTGTCTCGGCGCCACGAGGGAATGTGCTCGTCCAGCAACTGTTGCATCGGTTCCGACATCCACGTGGGCGCGTGCACGCCGTTGGTGATGTTGTCGATGGGGAACTCCGGAAACATCTCGCGCGAGACCTTGCCGTGCTGCATGGCGACGCCGTTGGCATAGCGGGAGAATCGAAGCGCCAGAAGTGTCATGTTCAGTAGGCCGTCGCGAAAACAGCCCAGCTTTTCAAGTCGCGCGGTGCGGTCTCCGCCAAGGATGCGAATGGACTGCTCGATAGAAAAGCGGTCGTGGCCGGCGGGCACCGGGGTGTGGGTTGTGAAAACACACTTGCGGCGCACCATATCGATGTCGGCCTCAGTGGCGGCACACAGCGGACCCCCGCCCAACTGCCTTTCGAGCAGTGCCAGGGTGAGCAGCGCTGCGTGGCCTTCGTTCATGTGATAGACGTTGACCCGGTAGCCGAGGGCGTGGGCCATGCGCGAGCCGCCCATGCCGAGGACGATTTCCTGCTGGAGGCGGTAGTTGGTGTCACCGCCATAGAGATGATCGGTGAGGCCGCGGTCCCAGCCCGAGTTGCCGTCAACGTCGGTATCAAGCAGGTAGATGGGGACGACGTGGCCGGAGCGGCCCTTCATGTCGTAGCGCCAGGCGCGCACGGTAACGACGCGATCTTCCACCGAGACGGTGACACGGGCCGCTTCTTCCGTGCAGAAAGCATCGGGATTCCAGGGCTGAACCTCTTCGCTCTGGAAGCCGGTACGGTCGAGATGCTGCTGAAAATAACCCTTGCGATGGAGCAGCGTGAAGGCGATGAGAGGAATGCCCAGGTCGGCTGCGGAGCGCAGCGTATCGCCCGCTAGAACGCCAAGGCCCCCGGAGTATGTGGGCATGGAGGGATGGATTGCGATCTCCATCGAGAAGTATGCGACATGGCCGGAGCTAGGAAAGTTCTCGTAAGAAAATGGCTTTAATATTGCCGGTTGCATTAGGTTCGTTTCTCCGCGCCGCTTTCAGACTTCGATGCAGCAGTCTGGGAATAGAAATTACCCTGGAAGCTGACCAGGCCTGACTATTTACCCAGTCTCCCTTGGGCACAGCACCATCCGATTTTAGCAAGGAACGGCTTAGCGTACGTTAAAACTGCGGGAAGCCCTATCCCACGAATGGGTTACGAGGCCAATTTTCTGGACACGGGGGGCGCTCCATCGGCAGGTTCGCATAAACTGCCCCGTCACGTTTCTGAGCAGTTCTTAATTCATCTCAACTGGTGCGCGCCGTCGGAGGCATGGCAAATGTGAATCTCGGGCACGATCCCAGTCTGGGCCGCATAGCGCGCGCCGAGCGCCTCGGCAAAGGCTGCGGCCTGGCTCTGCTCGACCAGGTTAATCGTGCAGCCGCCAAAGCCACCTCCGGTAAGCCGCGCGCCAATCAAGCCCGGCAAATCCTGCGCGAGGGCCACCATGGCGTCGGCCTCGACACAACTGCCTTCGAAATCGACGCTGTAACTGTGATGAGCTTCGGCCATCAGGCGGCCGAGTTCCTTCATGTCGCCGCGGAGCAGTGCCTCAGAGGCGGCTACGGTGCGCAAGTTTTCGCTGATCACGTGGCGAGCGCGCATGAGCGACTTGGGCGCCATCTCGTGGCCCCATTTTTCCAAATCCTCGAGCGTGGCGTCGCGCAGGAAGGGAACATTTGGCCTGTGACTGGCAATGACGGCGCAGGCGGCCTCGGACTCGCGCCGGCGGGTTGGGTAGTCGCCACCGGCGATGGAGTGCTTGACCATGGTGTTGGCGATAACTAGCGCGACATTGGCGGGAATCGGCGCCAGGCGGAAGCTGAGGTCGCGGCAGTCGAGCAACAGGGCGTGGTTCTCCTTGCCGTTGGCGGAGATGAACTGATCCATGATGCCGCAGTTGGCGCCCACGAACTCGTTCTCGACACGCTGGCAGAGTCGCGCAAGAACCGGACCGGGATAACTGGCGCCGATGAGCGATAGCACGGCCAGCGCTGTAACCACCTCGAGGGCGGCGGAGCTGGAAAGCCCGGAACCCAGCGGCACATCGCCCCACAAGGTGAGGCTGAAACCGGGAAACTTGTGGCCCTCTCCGGTGAGGATGGAGACCACGCCCATGGGGTAGTCGGTCCAATGCTTGGAAGCAACAGGCGTCGCTTCGGCGTCGAAGGCCCTTTCTTCTCCGAAGTTTTCGGAGTAGATCACAATCTTTCCGTCGCTGCGCGGAGAGATCCCGGCCAGCGTGGCAAAGTTGATGGCCACGGGCATGACAAAACCTTCGGCATAGTCGGTGTGCTCGCCGATCAGGTTCACGCGGCCGGGCGCAACAAAGATGGCGGGTTCGGCATGGAAGCGGGCAACGTGCATGGAACGTAGGACGGCGGGATCGTGCATTTCAGTCAGGACCTTTCAATTGAAGTGGTGAATTGGTGAATTCGAAGCCTTGTGCCGCTGAGCAGGCACATCGGAATCGAGGAGTGGCAAGCAAGCTCCCGAGGAAATGAGAACGTTTTCTTTTTTCGATCCGTTCAAGTCCGAATTGGCCATCTGTTCTACTCTTTTATTGTGTCCGCGCAGGCTGCGGAAAGTCTTTCCCAGATGCGGTCGAGCCAAGCCTCATGTTCCGGCTTCATGAGCACCGAACGCAGGCAGGTCACCATCCCGGTCTCAGCCGGACTTGCGTTGGCTGCGGCCGGCGCAAACCAGGACAACGGCAATTGTACAAGAGCCAAGTGCAAATCGCGCGCGGCGCACGCATCAAAAGAATCCTGGGCAAGCTGCGAGCTTTGTTCAGGAGTTTTGGCATTCAGTTTCCAGACCACGATGTCCAGCTCCGGGGGGCCAGCTGGGAGCGGCTGGAAGCGTATGTCACCGCGCAATTTGCGATCGAGCTCAAGGGCCGCACTCCGCCCTTGCCGGAGGCCGTGCGCAAATTCGCCTTCGGGCACCAGGGGCAGCAGCTTTTGCGTGGCCCACAGGGCGACGGCCGCTGCTCCGGCGCGCGAGCACTCAAGGCTTATCTCGCCCAGATGCACGGGGCCCCCGGCGAGCGGTCCTGGCTCGCTGGGGTGGAGATGCAACTGCTTCGAGGTGAAGTAGGTATAGGGGGATTCATGCTTGTAGTAGCGCCCGACGGCGGGGTCGCGGAAGAGCACGCAACCGCACCCGTAGGGCTGCAGACCATGCTTATGGGGATCGATGACGATGGAGTCGGCCTGGGAGATGGCCGTATAAGCCAGGCGAGCGGGCTCGTCGAGAGTGCCGGCGATGAGGGTAAAGTAGCCTCCGTAAGCCGCGTCCACGTGGACTCTGAAACCGTATCTCTCTCGGAGAGCGAGAATTGCGTCGAGCGGGTCTACGGCGCCAATGGCCGTGGTGCCAAGCGTGACTACCACCGTGCCCACATCACCGCGTCGCAGCTCGGTCTCCAGAGCTCCAATTGACATGCGTCCGCTGTTTTCGGCGGGAATCTCGGAGTACTCCAACTTGAGGACGGCGGAGATGCGCCGGTGGGTGTAATGGGCCTGCTCGGAGCCGACGATCCGCTTGCCGGGCGCCAGTTGGCCGGCTACCCAGAGCGCCTCAAGGTTGGCGAGAGTGCCGCTGGAGGTGAGGTGGCCCAGATGTTCAGTCCAGGTGACCATGGCGGCGATTTGGGCAACCGCCTCGATCTCCATCTCCGAGCTGGCGCGGCCACCGTCTCTGGCATGGTTGTTAGGGTTGATCTTCATGGCCAAGGCGTAGGCGGCTCGCGCCAGCGGATGCGGCGGCTTGAGCATCTGCCCGGCGTAAAGAGGATGAAAGTAGGGGTAGTTATTTCCCAGCCTATGGGCCACAACCGCGAGGATTTGCGCGATCCCATCTGCATCCATTTCATTTGGGAATGCGGGCAAGGCCGCAAACTCCGCTTCCAGCAGCTCGGTGGCGCGGGATAACAGGCCGGGTACGGGATCGAGGGGCATGGCGACCTCCCACAGTATCACAGTTGGCAGTGTGTGCCGGGAGTGTGTTGCTAAGTCCAGATTGATGAATAGGTTCCGGAAACAGGGATCGCGCGGCGAGACGGTGAGGAAGAATTCATGCAGAGATTTTTGACATGGATGGTACACTACCACCAGCGTTAGAACCGAACCGGGCGTGAGCAGTAACTCGCCCAAACGAGCAAGATTCTGCCAGTGGTCGCTCCGATTCATCCAGCGCAATTCAATACAGGAAATACGAACGAGATGGAACAAGGTACTGTGAAGTGGTTCAATGACGCGAAGGGCTTCGGCTTTATTTCGCGCCAGAACGGCGAAGACGTGTTCGTGCACTACTCAGCTATCAACTCAAGTGGTTTCAAGAGCTTGCAAGAAGGTCAAGCCGTGCAGTTCAACGTGGTGAAGGGGCCCAAGGGATGGCAGGCCGCCGACGTGCAGCCGCTCTGAACCCGAATGGCCGGGTTCCGGCAGAATCTGGTAAGCGCAAACAAGGGCAGGGAACCCTGCCCTTGTTTGTTTCCTGAAGAAACGGGCAGGGATTGTTTCGTCCTGCCGCTCGATTACTCGTTCAGCCGCCAGAATCCGACATTCAAGAACGCTGCAAAGGTTAGCCAGGCCAGGTAGGGCAACATCAGCAACGCCGCGGATGGTGTTATCCGTTGAAAGACCAGTGTCGTGACTCCCACCACGGCCCAAAGTAGGATTGCGTCCGCAAGTGCGAGCCCGATCTCATGTTCATGGAAGAACATCCATGACCAGACGAGGTTCAGCGCCAATTGCACTATAAACAGTGTGATACCCCCGGAACGCAACGGGGAGGGTTCCGACTGCCAAACCTGCCAGACGGCAATGGCCATTAGCGCGTAGAGCAGCGTCCAGACCGGGCCGTAGATCCAGACGGGCGGAGCGATCGCCGGCTTCGCCAAGGTCCGATACCATCCAGCGATCCCGGCCGCCGTCAGCCGAATGCCGATTCCCGCCATGGCGAAGCAAATCCCAAACCAGAGCAGAAGTGAAATCCAGTACATTCAGGCCCTCCCTTCCTTCGCAAGGAAATGAATCCCGCGCGGGCTGCGATGGCACATAAAGTCGCGTGGTGGCGGCTTTTGCTTCTCGCTCGGCAAGAACCTCCGTATGAAGCAGGTGGGACTGCGCGGAACAATGCGTTCATCAGAAAAAGGCGATGCCGGCAGCATTCCACTCCGGAATTGCATAACTGTCCTGGGGGTGCGCCTCCGGTCCTGCCTTGTTTCGGTGATGGTTGCGGAGGACATGTTGAATCTCGTGCAGAGCGGCAATGCGTTCGGTGCGCGATTGCCGATCCCAGAAGATGACAAAACCCTGTCCGCACACACAGCAATGGGTCTCTGCGTTCCCATTTGTTTTTTTGCAGAGCACCTGCATCTTGACCTCAACGGCGCTGGGATAATCCCGTGCACGAAGGTGACGATATTTCGGATTTCCTGTGAGTGATATTCCACCATAGCGGCAGGATTGGCGGTCTTTTGGGGCAGAATTTACTCCACTTTTGGGGAGAGGGCCGGCCCATTGAGGATTGGCTTCGGCAAACCGCGCGGTAGTCGACGGGCGCAACCAATGCGCGTAGCGCAAAACAAAGAGGGTGAGGCGGCCCTACCTCACCCTTCGCCCTTGGGTTCCCGATTATTGGCGAGTTATCCGGGCGGCCGATCGTTCACTTGGGCGCAGTTAGACTGGGGGCCTTTTCGAATAGTTCCAGGTTTTGGCCTTTCCAGACCATTGCGGAGTGAATTCGGTCGTAGCCGCTTGGATGATCGAAGAAAACGAACTCTTCCAGAGTGCCAGGGCGCATCTTGCGGTACTCCGANNGCCAGCGGCAGGACCGCCGGGTCGCTCACCTCGCGAATTGCCCAGCGCGCTCCCCAGCGCTCGAGTGCCCACCCCAGCCCCCAATTCAGATAGGCGAACGAGATCACAATCACGACCCCAAGGAAGAAGAGGAGTTTGGGGATGTGGTTCATGACGTAATGGCCCATCTCGTGGCCCATCACGGCCTGAATCTCCTCCGGCGAGCCGCGCCGCAGCAGGTTATCGTTCAGAGTAATGCGCATGGTGTTGGCAAAGCCGCTCACGTTGGCGCTCATGCGTGTGGTCTGGCGGCTGGCATCGATCTGGTAAACGTCATTGGCTGGAATGCCGTTGGCATGCGCCATGCGCAAGATGGGCGCCGTGATCCTGGGATCGTCGAGTCTCGTTACCTTGTTGAAGATGGGCTGCAGATAGACCGGGCTGATGGCGACAGCCACCACCGCGAGGATAAAGGCAGCGATCGAACCCCAGATCCACCAGGTTTTGCTGAGCTTTCGCACAATCATGAACAGCAGTACGGCGGCCAAGCCTCCCAGCAGCATGTTCACTAGAAGCGCCTTGCCCTCATCGCCCATCCATGGACCGAAAGTCTGGGTGGCCAAACCGTATTTATGTTCGCGCGCAAAATTCTCGTAGAACTCGAGCGGGAAACCGAGCACGAAGGTCAGCAGAAGGTATTGAATCCAGTACAGAAAGGTCTGCACCGGCTTGAATCGTGAGATACGCTCGGCCAGGCCGCGCATGCGCGCCGACCAGCGCAGATTGAGCAGCAGCAGGCAAATCGCCGAGGAATAGAGGAAGTCCCAGAGAATGAGCCAGTATCCGCCTTCGAAGTAAGCGTTGGAGCGGGCGGTAGCCGCGGGCGGAATCATCGCCATGTAAGCCTCAGTGGCGGCATCGGCGTTGAAGTGCGCCGAGGGTTGGGCCGCGGCCGGCACCTGCGCGATGTCCACGGTCGGCTGGATAGCGGGTTGTGCCACTGCCGAACCCAGGCAGAAGCCAGCAAAGAGAATCAGGAGCGCAAAGCTCCGCAAACGTGTGTGCATAAAGTGACCTCTTCCCAAGATAGGATTTCCTCGGGCTTCGCATGGGGATAGAACAGTTGGGCGAGTGCGCCAGAGAGAATGATTTCCCGAAAGCAGTTACGTGGCCCGGCGCCGGGTAGTTCCTCCCCTGCCGGCGGTATATCCTGAAAGGTTGCCGCGATTTCGGATGAACGGCGCGGCCGGAAAACTCAGGACACACACAATATCATGAGCGTTCAGACAATTGCAGTACACCTGCCCGACGGGGCCATTCGCGAAGTGCCCTCGGGCACAACGCCGCTTGAAATTGCCAACTCGATTTCGCCGCGCTTGGCTGCGGCCTCCGTGGTCGCGCGGCTGATTCCGCTGGGCGGCACGGCAGTGAAGTCGACTTCAGGCGAAGAGCCGTCGGAAGCCGCCATGTATGGGGCCGAGGATGCGGCAGCTCCGCGGCTTGTCGACCTGTCGACACCTTTGACTGCCGATACGCGGCTTGAGCTGGTCACCGAAAAGGATCCCGAGGCGCTCAAGGTGGTGCGCCACTCTGCGGCGCACGTGCTGGCCACTGCGGTGCTCGAACTGTTTCCCGAGACCAAGCTCGGCCACGGCCCGGCGACCGACAGCGGCTTCTTTTACGACTTCTATCGCGAAAAGCCCTTCACGCCGGAAGACCTGGCGCTGATCGAAAAGAAGATAGCCGAAGTGGTGGCGCGGGACGAGCCGTTTATCCATGAATTTGCTCCGAGAAATAAGAGCCTGGAAGGCTTTGAGCGCGACGGCGACTTCATGAAGACGCACTTTGTGACCAAATTCACCGAGCCCGGCTCCGACGTCAGCTTCTATCGCAACGGCAAGTTCGTCGACTTCTGCCGCGGTCCGCATGTGCCTTCGACCGGGCGGGTGAAGGCCGTCAAGGTCACTACACTGGCCGGCGCTTACTGGCTCGGCGACGAGAAGAATCCCCAGTTGCAGCGCATCTACGGGACCGCTTTCTTTTCGCAGAAGGATCTTGACGCCCACTTTGCGCGGCTTGAAGAAGCAGCCAAGCGCGACCATCGCCTGCTGGGTAAGCAATTGGACCTGTTCAGCATTCAGGAACTGGCCGGCTCGGGGCTGATCTTCTGGCACCCCAAGGGCGCCATGGTCCGCAAGACGATGGAAGACTGGATGCGCGAGGAGTGTGTGCGCCGCGGTTACCTGCTGGTCTACACGCCGCATGTGATGCGCCGTGAGTTGTGGAAGGTCTCCGGCCACGACGGCGTGTATTCCAAAGACATGTTCCCGCCGATGAAGCTGGACGACGCCGAATACCGGCTGAAGCCGATGAACTGTCCTGGCCACATTCTGATCTACAAGAACTCCCCGAAGAGTTACCGCGATTTGCCGCAACGGTATGCCGAGTTCGGAAACGTTTATCGCTATGAGCGCTCAGGTACCATGCACGGCCTGCTGCGCGTGCGGGGATTTACGCAGGACGATGCGCACATCTTCTGCACACCCGAGCAGATTGAGGGCGAGGTGCATGCGTGCCTTGACTTTGCCGAAGCGGTGCTGAAAACCTTCGGATTCAAGGAGTACCGTGTCGAACTTTCCACGCGCGATCCGCAGAAGAGCGGCGACTTCTTTGGCACCGCGGACGACTGGGCTCATGCCGAAGGTGCGCTGAATAAGGTGCTCAAAGAACGCGGGCTCACATTCAATACCTTTCCCGGCGAGGCCGCATTCTACGGCCCAAAGATTGACGTGAAGCTCGTCGATGTGTTGGGGCGGTTGTGGCAGCTTTCCACAGTACAGTTCGACTTCAACCTGCCGGCGCGCTTCGAGCTTGAATATGTAGGCGAAGACGGCGCGCGCCACCAGCCGGTCATGGTGCATCGCGCCCTGTTCGGCTCCGTCGAGCGCTTTTTCGGCGTCCTCATTGAGCACTATGCCGGAGCCTTCCCGCTGTGGCTCGCGCCGGTGCAGGCGGGCCTGGTGCCCATCAGCGAGCGGCATAAGGCTTACTCCGAGAAGGTCGAGAAGGCGCTTAAAGACGCCGGCCTGCGCGTGGAAGTGGACGACCGCAACGAGAAGATGAATGCCAAGATCCGCGACTTCGCCAACCAGAAGACGCCCTACATCCTGGTCTTCGGCGACAAGGAAGAGGCGGCCGGCACGGTCAGCGTCCGCACGCGGGGCAAGGGCGACCAAGGCTCCATGCCCCTGGCCGACTTCATCGCGAAGGCACAGGCGCTGGTGGCGGGGCAGTCGACGGAATTGTAGCGAAATCTCCAAATTCGGAGGATACTATCCTCATGGCAACGCAGCCCGTTTTCGACAAGCCGATCAGCGTCGAGGAGTATCTCTCGACCGTCTACGAGCACGACTGCGAGTATGTGGACGGCGTCATCGAGGAGCGCGACTTGGGAGAATTTGAGCATGCGTTTCTGCAAGCAATTCTGATAGGTATCTTTTTGAAGAATAGGGAAGAATGGAGAATTCTCCCGCTTCCCGAACAGCGCGTTCAGACACAACGCGATCATTTCCGAGTACCCGATGTCACGATCTTGCGTGTGGGCGCGCCCAGGGAGCAAATTATCACCCACCCACCGCTGTTGGTGATCGAGATCCAGTCGCCGGAAGATACATTGCGCCGCACGGTAGCCAAGGCTGCCGAGTATCTCGCCTTCGGGATCGAACACGTGTGGGTGATCGACCCTGCCGCTCGGGTAGCTTATCGCGGCACTGCGGACGGCCTGGAGCTGGTTCGCACAGGCGAACTCACTATCCCAGAGTCACCTATCCGCATCGTCCTTGCCGATCTGTTGGCCGAACTGGATCGGGTGTAGCGCTCCTCACGCGTTGATCGCCATGCCTTCGACGGCGCCGTACGCGTCGAGCATGGACTCGGCCAAGGTGGGGTGGGCGTGGATGGTGAACATCATGTCCTCGACTGTGCCTTCAAGCTCGAGGACGGCTACGGCTTCGGCGATGAGTTCGGTGGCTTGCGGGCCGATGATGTGGACGCCGAGGATTTCGCCGTATTTGGCGTCGGCGACGATCTTCACAAAGCCGTCGTGACTGCCGACGATGGTGGCCTTCGAGTTACCCGCGAACGGGAACTTGCCTACCTTCACCTCGTAGCCTTTTTCCTTGGCCTGCGTCTCCGTCAGTCCTACCGAGCCAATTTGCGGCTCGGTGTAGGTGCAGCCGGGGATGCGGTCGCGGCGCAGGGGGCGGAAGGGGCGTCCGGCGACTTTGGCGACGGCGACCATGCCGCTCATGGAGCCGACGTGGGCCAGTTGCGGAAGGCCGAAGACGATGTCGCCAATGGCATAGACGCCGGGCTCGGCGGTCTGCTGGGCCTCGTCGACTTTGATGAGACCGCGCTCGAGTTCGACTTTGGTCTTTTCCAGGCCGATGTTTTCCGTTCGGCCGGCGCGGCCTACGGCGACGAGAACTTTTTCGGCTTCCTTGATCTGGGACTTTCCATTCGCGTCGGTGTAACTCACCTTCACGCCGTCTTTGGTCTTCTCGACCTTTTCCACTTTGGCGCCGGTGTTTAAATCGATGCCGCGCTTCTTGAAGAGGCGCGTGAGTTCCTTGGAGATTTCCTCGTCCTCAACTGGCACTACTCGGGGCAGAAACTCGAGGATGGTGACCTCGGTGCCGAAGCTGCGGAAGATGGAGCTGAACTCCACGCCCACCGCGCCTGCGCCGATGACGATGAGCGACTTGGGCACGCTGTCGATGGAGAGAATTTCGATATTGGTCAGGATGGTGCTGTCAGGTTGGAGGCCGGGAAGCATCTTGGCCGACGAGCCTGTCGCCAGAATTACGTTTTTCGCCTTCAACTGGCTCGCTACGCCTGCTGCCCCCGATACATCGACCGTGTGGATACCGGCCTGCGCCGGGCCTGTCAGCCGCCCAGTACCCGGAATCACGGCGATCTTGTGCTTCTTCATCAGGAATTCGAGTCCCTTGACGTGCTTGGCGATGATGGCGTCTTTGCGCTGGAGGACCGCGGCCCAGTCGAGCGAGGGCGTGCCGATGCCGGCGATCCCGAACTCGATTGCGTGCTTGAGGTGGTCCCAGATTTCGGCGTTGAAGAGCAGAGCTTTTGTCGGAATGCAGCCGACGTGCAAACAGGTGCCGCCTAGCCGGGGGGCGTTGTCGATGAGCGCCACCTTCAGCCCGTACTCCGCGCCGCGGATCGCCGCCGTGTACCCAGCCGGGCCGCCACCGATGATGGCTACGTCGTAAATCGTCTCTGTCTCTGCCAAGGTAAGCTCCGTTCCGGTGCGCCGCTCAGCCGCCGCGCGCGCCACATTGCAGCATTCAGTTTAATGGATGGGTGTTGGGGGCCATTGCGAACCTTCGGTGATCGAAGCCATCGTGCGGGACAAACGCTTACTGGCTTTGTTGCACAAGTTCGGTTGCCGCATGCTGCGTCTCCACCTCGTCGCCGAAGCTCTCAAGCCAATGGACATCGGGCTCGCGGCGAAACCATGTCAATTGCCGCTTGGCATAATTGCGGTGGCCTTGCTGCGCGGCNNCCGTAGCGGTCGAGCAGGGCGCGCGTCTCATCCACAAGCCCGGCGGCAAACATGGCGGCGGCGCGGCGGTTGAGACGCTCGTACAATTGCGGCCGAGGCGGGTTCAGCCCGATGCGCAGAAGCCGGAAGCCGGTAAGCGGGTCGCGGGTCATCACCTCCGATAACGGCTTGCGGGCGGCAAGGCAGACTTCGATGGCGCGGATCAGCTTGGGGGTGTCGTTGGCGTGGATGCGCGCGGCCGAGGCCGGGTCAAGCCTGTTGAGGAGGCGGTGCAGCCAGTCCTTACCGCGTCTCGACTGGGATTCGGCGAGGCGGGCGCGCAGATCCTCTCTGCGGGAAGGCCCGGCGAACAGCCCCTCGGTGAGCGCGCGCAAGTAGAGCCCCGTTCCTCCGGTCACGATGGGCAGGCGACCTCGATCGGCAATTTCACGCAGGGCGGCTCGGGCTTGACGGCTGTATTCGCCTGCTGTGAACGGCTGGTCGAGGTCAACGATGTCGATGAGGTGATGCGGCAGGCGGGCGCGTTCTTCCCGGCTTGGCTTGGCGGTGCCGAAGTCCATGCCGCGATAAACGGCGACCGAGTCGCAACTGACGATTTCGCCGGCGAGGAGCTCGCCGAGGGCCATCGAAAGAGCGGTCTTGCCCGAGCCTGTGGGGCCAAGCAAAAGAACTGTCAGTGGCTCTGCCGCGGCGGTGCCACCTCCCGCCATCTGCGCAAGACTCATGGGCGCCACCAGCCCGGCGGAAAAATCCATTTCGGATTGGTATGAAAGAGCCACCAGATGAGAATCGCCGCCGCCACGATTAAGAGCCCAAACACCTGGTTGCGCCGGTACCGCCGCGTCTGCTCGGCGCGGCGCGCCTGTTCGGCTACCTGCTGGTAATACGGCTTGATGCGAGTTTCAACCATTGCGATTTACCGGGCCAACTGGAACACGCGGCGCATTTCATCTACTCCATGGCGCAACGATGCTATGAGGCCTTCGGGCAATTTGGCGTTCGCTCTTGTCAATGTGTAGAAAGTCTCTGAGGCAACCGGGATGAGCGCGAACCACTCTTCATTACTTTTAATTGTGTTCTTGTAATCGACGGTTTCGCTGACGGTTCTGGAATTCAACGCCAGAATCCACGTTTCGATGTTCTGCCGTGGAACCAGCCGCGCGATCCGTTCGTCTTCGATCCGTATCGCTTTCACGCGCGGTTCTTGCGCGTTTGTCAGCTCCGCATTCATTTGCCCAATGCGCTGCGCAACAGTGCCTGTATCCGCATCGACAATGGCAACCAGCCAAGTGTGTAGTCTTGCGCTGACAAGTTTGTACGCATTCACTTGAGCGGCGAAGTTCTTGATGACAAAATCAAACCCGCACCCTCTCCCACGTGGCGAGATAATCGGACGAATGCCTCGATCTTCTATGCCACATCTCTTCAGATAAGTGCGCGTGAATGAGAAGGTCCGATTGTCTTCGCAAAGCACGATCACCGCGGTTGGCCTGCTCATCCCTCCCACCCACGTGCTATGGTCTCAGCGGGGTCCAAACCTGTGTCTGAAACCTCCCGGTAGGCTTTGGTCCGCACATGACCATTTTCCTCGCGGGAAAACAGCAATCCGTATTCCCGCGCCCAATAATTGAGAATCTCCGGGTGGTGGGAGATGAGGATGAGTTGGCCTTTGCTGCCCTCGACCGCTTCCTCGGCAGCTAAAAGCCAGGGCTGAATCTCCCGCAAGGAGATGAAATTGTCGGGCTCATCGAGAATCACCGTATGGCCTTTGGCAATCACAAAATGAAGGACCATGTAAAGGCCAATCAACATCCGCTGCCCCTCTGAGAGCTCGGATATTGAAAACGTACTCCCCTCCTTCTGTTGTGACGCAAAATGTGCACGCAGCCTTCTCACACCGTCATCGACGGCGGAGAGACGCAATGACTGAAAACCCGTCAAAGTCTCCTTCATAGCTGCGAGGAAGCGTGCGTTGTTTTCCGGTTCTTCCTGCAATAGATGTCGATACCATGGCGCTAGGTTCGAAAGATCATATTCCGGTAGTTCGTCTTGCCCGTCCGCCATCTCATCCATTTCACCGGGATATGGATCGATTTGAAAGCAATGCAGAGTTTTGATCCAAGCGACAAAACGGCTTACCTGAAGGTTGCTGAACTGCGCTAGGTGCAGCGCAGATTCATTGGTTTCCCATCGCAACGCCGTCGCTTGTGTTCCTTCGTTCGGGAAAAAGCGAATCTCCCCGTCGATCAGTTCGAAAACGGGTGAACCGGAAACCGTTAGAGTTTCTGCACTAATTGACGGTAGCTTAGATTCGGGCGCATACCGAATCTCTAACCGGTATTCATAGGTCCTCTCATCAATTAAAGCTTCGAGCTCAAATATCTGGAACGGGCGGTCTTGCCAACGTGTGCGTGAGGATTGCGTGAAGCGGTTTTCGCCCCCCTCGATGAACCACTTGACAAACAAGATCGCATCCAGCAGCGACGACTTCCCGCTGCCGTTCGCTCCGAGCAGCAATTGCTTCTGCTCCGGCTTGTACTCGAAGTTGACAAAACACCGGAAGTTGTCGATATACAGACGCTTCAGCATGGCAGGATTATACGTCGATTGCCCCTCGATTGCCCTCCCGTTTGACTTCCCCCACCCGCATTGCCGACCATTAGCTTTTGGGCATTGACTTGCCCTGTTTGGAAGGTGCGCTTTCATGAAAGTCCTGATCCTTGGTTCGGGAGGCCGCGAACACGCGCTGGCCTGGGCGGTTGCTTGTAGCAAGCGAGTTACTGAAGTTGTTTGCGCGCCCGGCAACGGGGGCATTGCGCAGGTCGCTCGCTGCGTTCCTGTCGATTTGAAGGATCTGGCCGCCATGGTGCGCCTAGCCGAGGCCGAGCGGCCTACCCTCACCATCGTTGGGCCGGAGCTGCCGCTTTCACTGGGTATAGTGGATGCCCTCCAAGAGCGCGGCCTGCGCGTCTTTGGGCCCACGCGCGCTGCAGCCATGCTGGAGAGCAGCAAGGGCTTCGCCAAGCAGTTCATGCAGCGGCATAACATTCCCACCGGCAACTTCGCAGTCTGCTGCACGGCTGCCGAGGTGGAGCGGGCGATTGAGTTCTTTCATGCACCGATCGTGGTCAAGGCCGACGGCCTTTTTGCGGGTAAGGGCGTCATCATTTGCCCCTCCAGGCATACCGCGATTGAAGCGGCGCAGGGACTGTTCACCGGCGTGCTTCTGGGCGAGGCGGCTCAGCAGGTGGTGCTCGAAGAGTTTCTAGAGGGCGACGAGATCAGCTTCCTCTGCCTGAGCGACGGCAAGCATGTGGCGCCGCTGGTTCCTTCGCAAGACCACAAGCGCATCGGCGAGGGCGACACTGGGCTGAACACCGGCGGTATGGGGGTGTACTCGACGGATCAACTGCTGGAGCCGTCCATGACCGAGTGGATTCTGCACCACATCGCCGAGCCAACGATTCGCGGCATGGCAGAAGAAGACACGCCCTTTGCCGGCGTGCTCTACTGCGGGCTGATGATGACCGCGCGCGGTCCCCAGGTGCTGGAGTTCAATGCCCGCTTCGGCGATCCTGAAACGCAGGCGCTACTGGTGCGGTTGGAGAGCGACCTGTTAGACGTGCTTGAAGCCTGTGTCGAAGGGCGCCTCGCCCAAACCGAGATGCGCTGGAGCCGCGGTGCCTCAGCCTGCGTGGTGGCCAGCTCGGCGGGCTATCCGGGGAGCTATAAAACGGGCATACCCATCACCGGACTCGTGGCCGCCGGACAGATTCCGGGCGTGCAGGTGTTCCACTCGGGAACGGCGCTGGTGGACGGGCAGTTGCTCACCGCCGGAGGCCGCGTGCTGGGCGTGACTGCGGCGGGCGATTCGCTGAAGGAGGCGCTGGCCCGCGCCTACCAGGCGATGGCCGAGATTCAATTTGAGGGAATGTACTACCGGCGCGACATTGGCCATCGTGCCCTGAAATCCGCCCTGAAATCTTAGATGGGGCCTCTGTGCGGCTTCAACAAATCTCTGACCGGGAGACGAAAATCATGAGCGTTGGAATTTCACTGGAAGAACTGCTGGGCTGGAGCCAGGAGTCGTCCAACTTCTGGAGAGCGCATCTCGAAGCGAACCCGCAACTCCTTGTGCTGCCGTGTGACATTGGCGGAAGCGCCACCGTGCAGGAGTTTGTCCGCCACATTTGGGGCGTGGAACTGCGATGGAGCCAGCGCCTGGCCGGGCTGCCGATGACAGGCAAGGAAGAGATACCGTCAGGACCTCTGGAAGCGCTGTTCGCTACGCACAGCAAGGCCATTGAAATTTTTCGCGGCTTGCTTGCGGCGCCGGACGAGCGGTGGGAGCAATCGTACGTTCTCGACTTCGATTGGGTGCCACCGGAGGCCCGGACAGTTTCGCGCCGCAAAGTTGCGGCGCATGCGCTCTTCCACAGCCAGCGTCACTGGGCTCAACTGTCCACGCTGGTGCGCCAGGCAGGGTTTCCCTCGGGGTTCAAGGGGGATCTGCTCTTCAGCCCGGCGCTGCGGTAGAGTCTGGTAGCTGGCCTAGTCGCCTAGCTGTGGCACCGCAACGACTTTGCCCTGCTTTTGGAAACAGGAGCGGCACAGCACAGGCCTGCCCTGCGTGGGCTTGAAGGGAACTGTGGTTTCCGCACCACACTCGGAACACGTGGTTCGAGTCTCGGGTCGAACCCTTTGGCTGCCGCGCAGACGCTTTGCCTTGCACTGTTTGCAGCGCTTGGGGTCGTTCTTGAATTGTTTGTCGTTGAAGAAGACCTGCTCGCCGGCAGTAAAAACGAACTCGGCGCCGCAGTCGATGCACGTCAGAACTCGATCGGTGAACTCCATGGCCGGCTTCCCTGAAGCAGGGACACACACCGAAATCGGCCATGAAGGAAAACCTTGCCGGTCCCGGTTCCCTGTTTCCGTTCGTAATTCAACCCAAGGGCCCGGGCCGCACCAAAAGAGGCGGCAAACTCTAGTTTTCTGCCCGGCAAACCGGGAGATCTGAAGAAAAGCACCACGCACATGCGTGATGAATGATCAATGCGTATGAAAAGCTGCGGCAGGCCGCCCCATGCCTATCTGGTCTTTCAGTAACCCCTCCTGCTTTCCGGGGGAGCTATCGGGGCGGCGCGTGCCACAACTGGCGAAACAGTTAGTCCTGCTCTTTACGAGCCTTCTTGCGATTCCGCTTGCGCGCCAAAGCTGCCTTGACGCGACGCTTCTCGCCGGGCTTCAGGTAATAGGAGTGACGCTTCACCTCTTTGATGATGTCCTCCTGCTGTACCTTCCGCTTGAACCGGCGCAGAGCATTTTCCAGCGGCTCGCCTTCCTGAATGCGAACCTCTGCCAAAAAATCCCACCTCCAAACATGCCAAATGGGCTTCTCTATCATACTCGAAAGAGGGAATTTAAACTACAGTCGCGCCTGATTCACTCGCCGATTTAGGTCAAATCAGTTTCGGATTGTGGTGAAAGAATGGGAATCCGTTCACGGCGTGCCTGTTTCGGGCTTGCTCGCCGGCTTGTTGACCGTTGACTCGGCCTCAAGTTGTCCTGCTCCAGTTCGTCCGCGGGGGGCTTTTCTTTTACACTCGAAAGGGGATCTTCGGAAAGGGGATCCTGGGACTCCCAGGAGGTTGAAACACCGTGATCCGAAGCTACCAGGGCCATCGGCCTCAGATTCCCGCCAGTTGCTACGTCGACCTCTCCGCCCAGCTTATCGGCGACGTGATTCTGGGCGAGAAGTCCTCGGTCTGGATGAACGCCGTACTGCGCGGCGACGTAAACTCCATCCGCGTGGGCGCCTGCTCCAACGTGCAGGACTGCGCCGTATTGCATGGTCAGCGTAATCTCTACCCTGTCGTTGTCGGCGACTGGGTCACCATTGGTCACAACGCAACCGTCCACGGCTGCACTGTTGAAGACATGGTCGTCATCGGCATGGGCGCTACCGTGATGAACAACGCCCGCATCGGCGAAGGTTCCATCATTGCCGCCGGTTCCGTCGTTCCGGAGCACACCATTGTCCCTCCCCGAACCCTATGGGCCGGCGTACCCGCCAAGCTCCGCCGCCAACTCACGGACAAAGACCGCGACCTGATCCGCGAATACGCCAAAAACTACCTCGATTACGTTGAAATCTATCTGAAAGAAGCCGTGGATTAGGCGGGAGGACTCTTTGCCGCTTCGCAGGAAGAGAGGGCAGTGAGGCGCTTTGCACCAGGAGAAGATCGATGTCAGCAGATTTCGCGTTTAATTTCCGGTGGTTGCAGAGCAGGCGGCATACACGCACGCCGCTCGCTCTTGTTATTGCGCTGATGCTTGCCGGTTGCGTTACGGCGTGCGGCCAAACGGTCGCCGGCCCTAATCCCGATGCGGCAGCTGAGAGCAGTGCTGTTTCGGCGCCGGACGCCCCATTACCACAGTTCGGAGACGATATCCAGCCCTCCGCGAAGGCGGCGGTGAGCCTGCGCAACATTCCCATGGGCATTCTCAAGGACCAGGAAGCGATCTGGACCAGTCCCGCCCACATGCGCGAGCACACGATGGCCTTCGTTGTCCCATTGGGTCTGGCAACGGCTTTAGCCATCACCATTGACCACCAGACGATGTCCTCGAGCAAGCTCCAGAACACGTCACTGAACAATCACGCGATAACCGCCTCGAACGGACTGCTGGGCGCCTTTGTGGCCGGCCCAGTGCTTCTGTATGGCCTGGGGCACATGCGGCACAGCGAACATGCGGCGGAAACCGGAATCCTGGCCGGGGAGGCCATGGTCGACAGCCTGGTGGTGGACGAAGCAATGAAGGCTGTGGCAATGCGCGAACGGCCCGCGTTGGATGGCGCCAAAGGAAAATTCTTTCAGACCAGCGTAGGCCTCAACTCCTCGTTCCCGTCTACGCACAGCTTTATTGCATGGTCTTCCGCGGCTGTGCTGGCCTCTGAATACGACAGCCGGCTGGCGAAGTTCACGATCTACGGGCTGGCCACCGCGGTAAGCGCGACACGGGTTGTGGGCCGCGAACATTTTCCTTCAGACGTGGTGATTGCGAGCGGGCTGGGCTGGCTGGTGGGCCGCTACGTTTACCACAAGCACCATCACTACGTGGTGGAAGACTACTAGTGTAGGCCGCCGCAAATATGGTCACTTTGAAAAGGCTCCAAGTTGGTATCGAAATGCCTGAAACCTTCCCTCAGGGGCTAAAGCCCAGCTTTTTTGCGGCCATTTGCGGCACGACTAAAGTCGTGCCCTTTCAAAACATAAACGATCATCTGCGTTGCGGACGCCACAAGACTGGCCCCTCCGGCTCTCTATACGGGCCGCGGATTGCGGCCGAAGAAGAACAGCCGCTGATGCCAGTAAGGATAGATGGGCTGTTGCTGACTGGCTTTATCGAGCGCTGCCACCTGGGCTTGGGTCAGGTTCCATCCGACGGCGCCCAGGTTCTGGCGCAGTTGCTCTTCGTTGCGCGCGCCTACGATGACCGACGAGACCGTTGGCCGCTGCAAGAGCCAGTTCAGCGCCACCTGCGGGACGGTCTTTCCGGTCTCGGCGGCTACCTTGTCCAGCGCATCGACCACCGTGTACAAAAGCTCGTCGCTCACTTGCGGTCCGGCCTCGGCTGTCTTGTGCAGACGGCTAACTTCCGGCAAGGGCTGGCCTCGGCGCAGCTTGCCCGTCAGTCGGCTCCAGCCGAGCGGACTCCACACCAGCGCGCCGACTTTCTGGTCCAGGCCAAGCGGCATCAACTCCCACTCGTATTCGCGGCCGATGAGCGAGTAGTAGACCTGGTGGGCGACAAAGCGCGTCCAGCCGTAACGCTCGGCCACGGCAAGGGACTTCATCAGGTGCCAGCCGGAAAAATTCGAGCAGGCGATGTAGCGGACCTTGCCCTCGCGGACAAAGGTGTTCAGTGTGTCCTGAACCTCTTCGATGGGGGTGAGCGCGTCGAATCCGTGCAGGTGGTAGATGTCCACATAGTCGGTGCCGAGGCGGCGGAGGCTGTCCTCAAGCGCGCGGCGAAGATGGTAGCGGGACGAACCTTCCTCGTTCGGCCCGCTGCCGGTGGGGAAGCCGGATTTGGTGGAGATGAGCGCCTTGTCGCGCTTGCCCTCCAGCGCCTTGCCGAGCACCTCTTCCGAGCGGCCGTCGGAGTAGCCATTGGCGGTGTCAAAAAGATTTACGCCCGCATCGAAACAAATATCGATCAGGCGGCGCGCTTCGTCGACTTCGGTTGCGCCCCAGGCATTGAAGAACTCATTGGCGCCGCCGAATGTGGCGGTCCCAAAAGCCAGTGCAGAAACTTTGAGGCCGGAGCCTCCAAGAAGACGGTATTCCATGCCTGCTTGGATGCGGCAGGTTAGGCGAGGATGCAGGCGAAAAAATCAGCGCTACCAGATGCGTTCAACGCCGTATCTTTCGAAGATTGCATCGATGCTGATGATCGGCACTCCGAGTTCCAGCGATTGTGCGGCCAGCAGACGGTCAAATGGATCGCGATGGTGGAGGGGCAGCAAGCCGGAGCGGATAGCGTGAAGGGGATCAATCTGGATGGAGATGAACTCCTGCTTTTGAATCACTTTTTGAAAGTCCGTCACCAGGGGATGCAATGGAATCTTTCCCTTATTGGCTTTGATAGCAAGCTCCCAGGGAACGACCGGCGAAATCAGAATATCGTTAGCGGGATCGGCAATTAAGCTATAGCCGGTCTTCCCGAGCTTTTCCGGCGAGTCGAGCCACCAGAGCGTAGTGTGTGTATCGAGCAGGAGTCTCACGCCGCCGGCTCGTCCGGTTCTTTTCCGTCAATCAGAACATCGAAGCCGTACTCGCGCAGTTCCTCATCGGTTTCGAGCGGCTTGAAAATATCGTCGGGATACTGGAATTGCCCCGCATACTGCCCCGCCAGCCGCCTCTTACGCGGCTCCGTCCGTGCCTCCACCGCCGCCAACCGAGCCACGGGCTTGCCGTCGCGGGCTATGACGACCTCCTTGCCCTCCTCTGCTTCCTTGAGCAGCCGGGAGAAGTCTTCCTGCGCCTGCTGAACGGTGTAGGTCATAAGGCAAGTATGGGCAGGGATTGGAGTGAAGTCAACATTTCTAAGAGTGCGAATGCAAACTCTGCCAACCCCTTAGGGTTCAAGAGTTCGGGTTGTATTTGAGTTATATTGTAGCTACAATTAATTAGCGTATGTACCTGAACCACGCGTCGATGAACAAGACAAAAACTGAAACCGACTGGAAACGCATTCTGGCTTATAAGGAAGGTGAACGCATCCCCTATGAGCCGGGAGACGGGCCCTACGATCCGAACGACGCCGAGGCAGCGCGCGCGTGGTTTGCCCAGGCAGATTTGATTCGCAAGGGCGAGGTGGTGCGCAGAGGCAAGCGCGGGCCGCAAAAAGCGCCTACGAAGAAACTGGTTTCGTTAAGGCTGTCTGCCGAAGTAGTTGAGCATTTCAAATCCACCGGGCCGGGCTGGCAGATGCGGATCGATGGAGCGTTGTTGGAGTCTATCAAGAAGAGTGGGAGTTACAACAGATATCCCAAGCCTAAAGAAGTGCCAAAAACTCCTCGACCGTCAGTCCAGAGGTCCTAACGAGGCTCCTCAACGTGCCTGGAGCCAGCTCGGCATGCTGAGGCACTGTAAGATTAGCGCGGACACCCTGCTTTGTCAGCACAAGGTGACTGCCCACCTGCCCTCGGATCTGCCATCCGGCCTTCTGGAAGGCCTTCACGGCATCTTTCCCCGAATTATTTGACAACTTTCCCAAGGCGCTGCCTCACACACTCAATGATATGCACAGTTTTCGGTGCACATGCCTGTGAACAAATGCGCCAAATGCGGAAAACGCGAAAAGACGGATGATTTAGACGGCAACGACCAGGGGCGCCTGATCCTCGGGTAGAGCTTCGGCTGCCTTGTGATCTTCTGCCCATAGCCATGCGGTGATGGCCTCTTTGATGTTCACAAGCGCTTCCTGTTCGGTCCTTCCCTGAGAGACACAGCCCGGCAGAGCGGGGCATTCCGCTATAATCCAGCCGTCTTCATCCTTTTTCAGGACCACGTGAAACATCATGGTCAGACTCCGTCGCCAGTCAGGCGCGCATACCCATTTATACTCCAATCCGCGGAGACGGAGAACGCCGGAACATTTGCTGGTTGCGCCCGAGACAGCAGCCCTGCGCCTCTTCCCATTTAGACTAGATAGGTTATGAGCACACTGAAAGCTGTTCGCGGGACGCGGGATTTGTTGCCGCCGGAGACCGCGCTTTGGAACCGGATTGAAGCTACGGCCCGCGCCGTTTTTGCTCGCTACAACTTCGGCGAGATTCGGACGCCCGTATTTGAGGACACGGGCCTGTTTGCACGTAGTGTGGGCGAAGAAACCGACATTGTCTCCAAAGAGATGTACACCTGGGAGGATCGGGCGCGGGCGCAGTCGGAGAAGACACAGTCGTTGACGCTGCGGCCTGAAAACACTGCCGGCGTGGTTCGCGCTTATATTGAGCACGGCCTTGGCGAGAGCGGGCTGTTGCAGAAGCTTTACTACATTGGCCCGCAGTTCCGCCGCGAGCGCCCGCAGAAAGGCCGGTACCGGCAGTTCTCGCAGATCGGCGCCGAGGTGATCGGGCCGCCGTCTTCAGGTAGCGAAAGCCCACTGCGCGATGCCGAAGTGTTGGAGATGCTCGCCACCCTTCTGGATGAGCTGGGCATTACGGGCTGGACGCTGGAGCTGAACTCGGTGGGATCGACCGCCGATCGTGCGCGTTACAACGACACGCTGAGAGCTGCGCTGGCTCCAGTGGTTGGGCAGATGTGCGTGGATTGCCAGCGGCGGGCGGTGACCAATCCGCTGCGCGTGCTGGACTGCAAGGTTCCCGCCGACCAGCCGATCATCGAGACGCTTCCGGTGATCGCCGACTCGTTGGATGATGCCTCGAAGGCGCACTTTGCCGCTGTTCTCGCGGCGCTCGACGCGGCCAGCGTACCGTACACGCGCAATCACCGCCTGGTGCGCGGCCTCGACTACTACACCCGCACCACCTTCGAGTTCACGCACGGCGGTCTGGGTGCGCAGAATGCGCTGCTAGGCGGCGGCCGTTACGACGGGCTGAGCGAGGCCATTGGTGGGCCCAAAGCCCCCGGCATCGGCTTTGCCATGGGTGAGGACCGGCTGGTGCTGACCCTGCAGGCGCTTGAAGCCCCCCAGCCGCTGGTGGCCGATGCTTTTATCGCTCCACTCGGCGAGAATCTGAACGCCGCCGCGCTGGTTCTGGCACGCGAACTCCGCCACCAGGGGCTGTGGATTGAGTTGGGCGAAGGCAGCTTTCGACTCAAGAAATCGTTCGAAGCAGCCAACAAGACCGCGCACACCATCGTCATCCTGGGCGAGGATGAGCTTCAATCCGGTATCCTTACTGTGAAGACCTTTGCCACCGGCATACAAACCAAGGTTCCTCGCGCGGAGCTGGCTGTCTTCCTCTCAAAACCGGCAGGCGAGTAAAGGACACAGGTAGTGCTCGATTTCTTAGGCAATCTTGAACGAACGCATCTTTGCGGCGACTTGCGCGCCGCCAGCGCCGGGCAACAAGTGGTTCTGATGGGCTGGGTTAACCGGCGCCGCGACCACGGCAACCTCATTTTTCTCGATCTCCGCGACCGCTCTGGCATTGCCCAGATCGTGCTCGATAAGGAGCTGACCCCCGAGGGCCACCTGAAGGGCGAACAGGTGCGCCCGGAGTACGTTGTCGCCGCCGTGGGCAAGGTGCGTTTGCGCGATAAGGACGCTATCAACCCCAAGATGCCGACCGGCGAGATCGAGATCGAAGCCACCGAACTGCGCGTCCTGAACGACACCCGCCTGGCGCCGTTTTCGCCATCGGAAGAGGCCATCCAGAACGAGGAAGTCCGCCTCAAATACCGCTTCATAGACCTGCGGCGCCCGGAGATGCAGCGCAATTTCTGGCTGCGGCATGAGATCACGCTCGCCATCCGCGAGAGCCTGAGCAGGCAGGGTTTTCTGGAAATTGAAACGCCGATTCTCACCAAGTCCACCCCCGAGGGCGCGCGCGATTTTCTAGTGCCCAGCCGCGTTCATGCGGGCGAGTTCTACGCGCTGCCGCAGTCGCCGCAGATCTTCAAGCAGATCCTCATGATTTCGGGCTTCGACCGCTACTTCCAGATCGCCCGCTGCTTCCGCGACGAGGATCTGCGCGCCGACCGCCAGCTTGAGTTCACGCAGGTGGATCTGGAGATGAGCTTCCCGCGCCAGGAGACGGTCTTCGGCGTGGTGGAACAGTTTTTGGCGGCGGGCTTTGCTGCAGCCGGGGTCACCCTGGCAACTCCCTTTCCGCGCATCACTTACGACGACTCCATGCGCCAGTTCGGCAGCGACAAACCCGACCTGCGCCTGCCCGGCCTGACCGATGTGCGTTCTGCCTTCACGGACGCGGCGCTCGAAACGCTGCGGATTGACCCGGCGCTGCCGGTGGTGGCGCTGCGCATCCCCAAGGTGGGCGAACTGAGCCGCAAAGAGCGCGAGGAAAACCATCCCCTCTTCGACCAGAAGAAGGGCGCCAAGTTTATCGACGATTTCAAGCGGCTGGCCAAGAGCTTCCCGGAGGCAGCGCTGAAGGTGCGCGAGCTGGCTGGCGCAGAGGAGGCCGACTTCGTCATCGTCGTGGCCGGCGACCCGGCCCACCCGGTCAAGGCAAGCGACACCAAATTTGAAGGCAGGTTGAGCGAGCGCGAGATCAACGTGCTTTCCGCGGCAGGCAACTTCCGCACCGAGCTGGCGAAGAAATATGCGGACCGGCACGGTGCTTTTGGGGTGACCGAGCAGGCTGTTCGCGACGCCGATCCGAAGAGCGGCAAGAGTGTCGATGGAACTTCCGCGTTCAATCCGATCTGGATTGTCGATTTTCCGATGTTCGAGTACGACCTGGCTTCGGCAAAGTGGATGCCTGCGCATCATCCGTTTACCGCGCCGAAAGAAGCCGACATGGCCAACCTGCTCACCGATCCGGCTAGTGTGCGGGCCAACTGCTACGACCTCGCAATGAATGGCCTGGAGCTTGGTTCCGGCTCCATCCGAATTCACCGCAAGGACGTGCAACAGCAGATTTTCAAGTCATTGGGCATTTCAGATGAAGAAGCACGCGCTCGTTTTGGCTTCTTCCTTGACGCGCTGGAGTACGGCACACCGCCGCACGGCGGCATCGCGCTAGGCCTCGATCGGATTGTGATGTTGCTGGCCGGCGGGGCGAGTCTGCGCGAGGTGATTGCCTTCCCGAAGTCAGCCAAAGCAATTGACCTGATGGCCGAAGCGCCGACTTCGGTGACCGAGCAGCAGTTGAAGGAGCTACATATACGCGTGGCGTTGAAGAGCTGAAAGTCTAAGAGGACGGGATCGCTCGTAAGTGCTCAATCCTTTGGGCCACGGGGATCGCAGAGCCAACTAACAGACCATCCCCCGGCTTTCTCCGTTGATCCAACAAAATGCTCATACTCAACCATGTCCATCTGAGCTGAGTCATTCGCATATAGGGCTTTCACGTTGGCATCGCTATCAACGCCGAAGTCAAATGGAATAGTAATCTTCCGAAGAACGAATCCATCGGTGTCATACAGCTCCAGCGTAATTGTGCAATCATGCACGCGCGTGACAAGTTGTTTGATCGAATCCAAAGAATCCGGATCTGGACTGGCCCGTGCCCGCTGCGCCAGCGAGAGCTTCTCCGGGCTTGCGGTCATGACGTACCTAAACATCCCTTGATGCTTCTCACCAGGAATCCACGAGGTTGCGAGATTAAAGGTGATTTTGCGATCCACGTTCTGAAACATCTTTGGCGAGTACGTTCCCCAGTCGATGCGACGCGCTAGAGTGGCAGCCTCGTCCCTGTGCTGTGGAGTCTGGGCCGCGGCAACGGCAGTGACAGCGAATAGGAGACAGGCGAGCAAGCGTCTCATCATTTGATCCTTATTCGGTTCTCGGCGCCGGACGGTCTTTCTGTCGAATTGGAGCTGCTCGTGATGAGTTTGTCGAGTCGGTAGAGGGGGTACCCGACGCCGCATTTGTTGCATGAAGGGAAGCGGGCAGGAAATCGAGCAAAGGGGTCCGATTTGAAATTCTTGCTCCGGTCCTTTATATACTGTTGATCGTGCCTAATGGTGTACTTACCCCAACTCGTAATAATGTCGCCACCTTTGTACAACATCGGGCACTCCCTCTCAGCAGCCTCACTTCGCTCGCACAATGCCACGAGGTCGAAATAGCGTTTATGGCGAGCGATGCCTGCCGCGATATGCTGTCATGATTTCCCGCCTCGATCCTCGGCCACAGTAGGTCGCTACGATATTCGGGAAACTTCGGAATATTTACGCCCGATCCAGCTCCGCAAACAGCTCGCTGAGCACGACGCGAATTGGCGTCTCGGGCACAACGAGCTCGCCGGTGTGCACTTCTTCCAGCCCCGCAGAAGTGTAGCGATAGGCCAGCCGCGGCTCGGGGTCGATCACCCAGATATTTTCGATTCCGAACCCGCGATACTCTGAGGCTTTCTCCTGCGTGCGCCGCAGCGTATCTTCCGGCGAAAGAATTTCAATGGCAATCAGAGGAGGGCGCGTAATGTAGCGTTCGAATTTCTCCTCGCCCCGGACAACGAGAACATCAGGGACTCGGAAGCGCCTCGACTCGGTCTGCGTGCGAAGCTCGGGAAAAACCTCGACTCCCCATTCGTCCCGTTTCAACATGAAAAGAAATGTGAGATACCGCTGGATGATGGAGTGTTCTTTTTCGCCCAAGTTCCGCTCCTCAATCCGCCCATCCACAAATTCGCGGTCGGGGCTCCAACTCGTGCGGAGATACTCCCGCACGGTCCAGAGTTCTTCCGGGATGGGCTGAGTCGCCATGTCTCGATTATCGTCCTAACCCAACGGCCCCGCCAGAGGAATCCCTGCCTGGCCCCGCCTATTCGGTATCCGACGCCGATGCGCCTTCTTCTTCGCCCTCGACCGAAATCCGCAGCGAGCGCAGAAAATGCAGATCGTTCGGCGTAAACTCGCCTGCGGGCGCGCCTTCCACTGCTTCGGCGCCGGCTTCGGCTTCCTTGGCGGCAACTTCGTTCAGGCCGATTGTCGCCTCCAGCATCAGCAACACATCGAAGCCGTGCTTGCGAATATCCTGCACCACCCCGGCGATCTGCTCGCTCTCGATGACCGACTCGTGGATGGCCTCGCCCAGTTGCTGAATCAGTTCGCGCAGACGGGATGTCACTGGTACCTCCAGGAGCGGCGGCCTGCGCGAGGTTATTGGCGCGGGTTGCGTCGTGAGTTTTATCTACCTTACTGCCATACCCGTTCAGGAGCAAACGGAAAGCGACGCCAGGGGTTGAGAAGCGTTTCACCATGGATCGCTGCTACCATCATAAACGGAATGAGAGCAAAGATCATTGGCCGGGTCCTGGGCACAGGGCTGCGCGTCGCCGGCAAGATGGCGGGCGAGCGGCTATCGGCCGCAGCACTATCTTCTGCCGTGCAACAGCCCCAGGCCCAGGCGCCTCGACAGGCGACCCGAAAGACCATGCCCACCGGCGGAGGCGTCGCTCGCGGCGTAGGCGGCTTTCTGCGTCCCTTCCGGCGCGTGGGCGGCATCCTGTGGCTTGAAGTGACTGGCGTCTTTTTCCTCTTGCCGGCAATCGTCTTTGCCCCCAACCTCTGGCGCATGAGAGTCAGCTGGGCTCATGGGCCCGATCACCGGATGTTCCTGATCACTGCCGGCGTTGTGGCGCTCTTTCTCTACCTGGGCGTAAGTTCGTTCTGGCGGGCGCGGCGCAGATCACGTTCTTAGTTCTTTGTTGAAGCGCCATGATGTAACCGTGAAAGCGCCCAAATAGCAACACCGACAAACGCCAGGCCAATCATCAAAGGTCCGAATCCGTCCCATCCACCGCCGTGCGCCAACCTGAGCCCGCCAATGCGCACTAGAACCAATGTATTCAATGCTGCGGTCAGCATAGAACCCCTCCACTGGCTGGGCGCTCGCCCCAACCGTCATGAGTGGAGAAACACGGCAATTTGTGGGAAGTTGCTCAGAGAAAGGACGAATTCCGCGGGCTATTTCTTCTTGAGCACGGCGCTTAGAATGCCGCGCAGCTCGCCCCGCTGCGCCTCGGAGAGTCCGGCGAGAGAAAGAATGGAGTAGGAGCCGGAGTGGAATGTGAGGACGATGACATTCTTCGTTGCCTTGGGGCGAGGGCGTAGTTCAATTGTGCCAGGATGACCGCGCGCCGTTCCGGGCTGCGCCATTGAATGCGGCTGCACAGGTGCGCATAGCCGTCGGAATTGCCCTTCAGACGCGCGGCTTGTCCGGCTTGCGAGTCAGGTGCCACAGCGCAAGGCCAATCGCCAAAACGCCCAATCCATAGGCTAGCAACGCGATGTTTCCGGTGTGGATCTTCCAGCCGCGCCAGAACGCCACACCTGCCGCCAGCAGCATCAGGGCCCCTCGAAACTGATTCACGCGCCTGTCCTTTCCGGTTTTCTTTCCCGGATTCTCATTGATCCGGAAGCATCTTTCATGGTAGCGCGCTCGCCGGCGGGTTTGACCCCGCTGCCGCCACATCCCTATCTTGAGAAGGGTAAGGTAAGAACACTGAAAGGAACCTTCGCTATGGCCACCCCCTCCACGCCCGTGCACGAAGCACCCGCCGCCCCGCTCAAGAAGACTGCCCTCAACGCCACCCACCGCGCTCTGAAGGCCAAGATGGTTGACTTCGGCGGATGGGACATGCCGGTCGAGTATCCCGGTCTTGGCGGAGGATTGATTGCCGAACACGTGGCGGTGCGTACAGGAGTGGGCCTGTTCGATGTCAGCCACATGGGCGAGATCCAGTTTCGTGGTCCCGGCGCGTTGGACGCCATCCAGCACATCACCATGAACGATGCGGCGCGCCTCAAGGATGGCCAGGCCCACTACTCCGCGCTGCTCACGCCTGCGGGCACATTCGTCGACGACATACTGGTCCACCGCCTTAGCGAGAATGATTATCTGCTCGTTGTCAACGCGGGAACCAAAGATAAGGACTACGCCTGGATTAGGAAACAAGTCGGCACGTGGCCCGGCATTCACATCAGCGACTACTCGGCCTATTACTCGCAGCTGGCGCTGCAAGGCCCACGGGCGTTGGAGACGCTGCAGAAACTGACGAAAGTCGATCTGGCGGCCATCAAGAACTACTGGTTCACCTGGGGCACGGTGGCGGCCATTCCGAACGTGCTCATCGCCCGCACCGGCTACTCCGGTGAAGACGGCTTTGAAGTCTACATCCCCGCCGACGAGCCCACCACGGTGAAGATGTGGAATGCTCTGATGGAAGCTGGGGCGGAGTTTGGTATTCGCCCCTGCGGCCTGGGCGCGCGCAACACGCTGCGTCTGGAAGCCGGCATGAGCCTCTATGGACACGAAATCTCTGAGGATATCAACGTCTTCGAAGGCGGCCTCGACCGCTGGCTCAAGCTCGACAAGGGCGAGTTCATTGGCCGCGAGGCCTTGCTGGCCGTGCAAGCCTCTGGAGGCCCCACGCGCAAGATCGTCGGCCTTGAAATGGTCGACCGTGGAATTGGGCGCGATGGGTACGCAGTGCATGATCTCGAAGGGAACCGGATCGGGACAATAACATCCGGCTCGCCTGCGCCCTTCCTAAAGACCAACATCGCCTTCGCCCTCGTGCCGACCGCCGTGGCTGCAAGCGGCGCAGATGTAATCGTCCAGTGCCGCGCCAATCAAGTTCGAGCAAAACAGGTGCCGGTACCCTTTTACAAACGACCAAAGAAATAGCGGGTGCACACGCAATTCGTAGCAAGTACGAAGAAGGTCGGGACACTCCGCATACTATTTGCGAGACAGATCGGCCTTGGCTCTTCAGCGCGGGCAGTCGTACCAGATTACGTTGGTGCGGTAGGTGAACATGGGCGCGCCTTTTACGAATCGCGCCTTCCACATGGCAGCGGGATCGGGAGCGGCGTGATATTCGCCCTGCGTGGAGCAGCGCAGCCGCAATGCATCGTTCAAGGCGCTCTGTTCCTCCACCTGCCCCATGACCCCCGATCCGTTCACCATTACGACTTTGCCATGCAGCTCTCCTACCCATTTCTGCCAGTCGTCCGGCTGCCGGATGTCGTACCCGCGGGGGCGATAGACATTCTCACCAAGGAAAGAACAGTCGGCGGCTGCGGTCTGCGATTCAAGACCGAGCTGATAGTTGAGATAGAGAAAGAAAGGCGGGTTCGCGCTCACTATGGTCGCGCCACGGTGAGCATCCTGCGCCACAACCTCGGCGACTTTGTCCCACGGTTCGTAGAGATTTGCCGTGGCGTAGTGCTTTCCAGACACGATTCCTATCCAGCCGCAAACAACAATGACAGCCAGCGAGGACAGCGCCAGGCGGGGATAGCGCGAGTCGCGGCCGAATGCCGCTGCCGCCATCGCCAGGAACAGCCATGGAAGCACGAAGGGGACCCGCTTGATGACGAGATTCCCGGAAATGTACAGCAGCGCCATGGAAAGGAAGGCGTAGACCAGCCAGCGCCGGCCCCTGCTGAACCAAACTGCGGCAAACAGCACGGGAACGGACAGAAAGACCGGCAGGCTCAAGGGCAAATACCAAGGCGCGATGGCGGCCGATCCAAAGATTGCAAAGCTGGGATAACCAACTACCGCTATCTCATTCTTCCAGTCCGCCCTTGACGCAACAGGGGCCACGTAACTGAACACGTCGTACAAGGCGATCGGGAGCAGCGGCAAGAAGAGCACAGCGACGAACGCGATCACAGTCCAGAGGGAGCGTACACGTTTCCGCGCCAGATCGCGGTGGAAGATAAGCAGATCGGCGAGCAGCAGGAAAAGAAAGGCAAAGCCAAAGTAGTTCGACCAGACCAGAAGCACACTGGCGACCCCAAACAGAGTCCACGGCCGATAGCCTCGCTCCTCGATGATCGCTAAGTACTCCCAGGTCACCCAGGACAAAAGGAACATGGACACGCCGTACCATCCGGCAATGCGTCCGTACTGGAACGCAAAGGGCCAGGCAGCACCGAGGAGCAGGGCGGCCCAATATGCAGGCTTCCCCGCAATCCTGGCAGCGGATTTGGCTGTCAGGAAGACGGCGGCGATGTAGAAGGCATTTGCGAACACTCGAAGCATGAAGAACGAATAATGCGTCGCAAGCAACCAGTAATGCAGGAGGATTTCGGCTGCCGGGGGGTGCAGTTCATGAAACCCCACACCGGTGAAAAACGGCCGCAAAGCGGGAATAAGCGGACGCCCCGCGATCGCGATGCTATCGGCCTCGTCGTCCAATATTGTGAAGTGGGTGTTCGTCGATAGCATCACGGTGGCATACACCGCGAAGATGGCAAGAGTGCCCATCCATGTGCGCAGCCGCGTTTGGCGCCGATCCAGGACCTGTTCGTCAGTCATTCACACCTGCATGACTTCCGCTTCTTTCTTGCTTGAAAGCTCCTCCATGCGGCGGATTTCTTCGTCGGTCATCTTCTGGACTTCTTCAAGGGAACGCTTCTCTTCGTCCTCGCTGATCTTCTTTTCCTTGGCGAGTTTCTTGAGAGCGTCGTTGCCGTCGCGGCGGACGTTGCGGACCGCGGTCCTGTGCTCTTCGAGAACCTTGTTGATGTGCTTGCAGACATCGCGGCGGCGTTCCTCGGTCATGGGCGGAACCGGCACCCGGATAATCTTGCCGTCCGACTGCGGATTGAAACCGAGGTCGGAGGCCTGGATGGCCCTCTCGATCTCTTTCAGGATGGTCGGGTCCCAGGGCGCGATCACGATCAGTTGCGCTTCGGGCGCCGAAACCTGCGCCAGTTGGCTGATCGGCGTATGCGTGCCGTAGTAGTCCACCTTGACCTGGTCGAGCATGTGCACACTGGCGCGGCCGGTGCGCGCGGAGGCCAGGCTGGCCTGGAAAGTGGCAACGGCCTGGTCCATTCTCCGCCTCAGGTCGGCGTTGAGATCTTTAAGTGCCGGAATTCCGGCCATGATCGAGGGTGCCATCGGTTTCTTCCTCCGTACGAGCAAACTGCCAACGGTAATTCTACTAAAACTGCCGCGCAGTATAGTTTATCCGTAAAGTGCCTCCACGAGCGGCTCCAAGCATTGCGGTTTATTCACCGGCTCATTGAATGACAATCCATTACACTGTAATACAGGAGGCTCGACATGCCCACAGGCCGCCGCTCCCGCGTCTTCACCATCTCCATGCCGCCGGAGATGGCTGCATCTGCAGAGTATCTGGCTAAGTTGGAAAATCGCTCGATGAGCGAGTTGTTCCGGGAGGCCTTTCGATCGTACAACGAACGCCAGGTTGCGCGGTTCTTCGACGAAATGGGTGAATACGCGAAGACGAGGAACCCCCATGGCTACACCGAGGAGGACGTTCCGCGGCTGGTCAAAGAAGTTCGCGCCGCAATGAGAGCGGAACGAGAAGCTGCGGGAACCGTTAGTCCTACTCGACCGCCATCCCCGTAGCCGCCGCCTGTTCATGCGCGTGATAGCTGGACCGCACCAGCGGCCCGGACTCGACATGGCGGAAGCCCATCTTCAGCGCCTCAGTCTTGAGCTCGGCGAACTCGCGCGGCGTGTAGAGGCGCGCCATGGGCAGATGGTTGCGCGAGGGGCGAAGATACTGGCCGATGGTGAGAATGTCGCAGCCGACACTGGCCAGGTCGCGGAAGACTTCGAGTAGTTCCGCCGTCTCCTCGCCGATTCCCACCATGACGCCGGATTTCGTAATTCCTCCGGGCCTTAGCTCTTTGGAGTAGCGCAAAAGCTCAAGCGTACGCTCGTAACGCGCACCGGAACGGACAACGCGGTAAAGCCGCGGCGCCGTTTCAGTATTGTGGTTCAGCACTTCGGGCTGGGCGTCCACAACAATCTTGATCGCCTCCCGATTGCCCTGGAAGTCGGGAATCAGCACCTCGACGCGGCAGCCGGGCGCCTGGCGGCGGATCTCCTCGATCACCAGGGCGAAGATGCGCGCTCCACCGGTCAGGTCGTCGTCGCGATTCACGCTGGTAATGACGGCGTACTCCAGGCCCAGCGTGGCAACGGCTTCAGCCACGCGGCGCGGTTCGTCAAAATCAATGGCCTCCGGCCGCCCCTTGGGCACCGCGCAAAAACCACATCGCCGGGTGCATAGGTTGCCCAGCATCATGAAGGTCGCGGTCCTGTGGTGCCAGCACTCGCCGATATTGGGGCACTGCGCGCTCTCGCACACTGTATTGAGCCCCAGCGAGCGGGCCAACCGCTTGAGATCGTGATAGTTTTCGCCCACCGGGGCACGTGCCTTGAGCCACTCCGGCTTGGGCGCCGGAGCCCTGCGCGCCGGCTCGATCTGGACAAGTTCCATCACGATTCCATTGTAGCGGTAAGTTCCGCAGCCGGTTTTTGAGCGGGGCTGCCGTTGCTTATCCGGGCGTTACCCACGGGCATCGAGAAACGGCGCACACCGATTGCAACTGACAGCAAAATCCGCGGGGCCAATCTGTGCAAGGTACTTTGGTAGCCCCCTACCGCAGCTTGCTGCGCACCTCGGTGCGGATCAAATAGAGGAAGAAGACCCAGCTCAGCAGCGCCTGCACCAGCGAAGGCGCAAGTTGCATGCTTGAGAAGAGCCACATGTTGTAGACAGCCAGCAGCAGAACCGCGGCAAGAGCAAGCGCCCAGGCCCAGCGCAGCAGCAGCATCAGTCCGCCGCTGGCGGCAAAGAAAAGCGCGGAAAACGCAAGAAGCAGCGGCGGGTAATCGCCCCTGACCACGCCGACAATGATGACGCCCGCCAACGCCGCAAGGTAGAGGCCAATCGCCGCTAACCCCGGCATTTGCAGCAGCTCCCGCCGATGCGGTGCGACAGACGCGTTGCCGGGTTGCTCACCGCTCCCGGCCGCTGTGCCGATAGCTTCCGTCATGGTGTGTCCATCCTTGTTGAAACTGTCCCCATCAAGTCTGTCACAAGGTGTGCAGATATGCCAGTAGATCATCGAGTTGTTCGTCTGCAACTTGTGTGGCAGGCATCATGCCGCGGCCGTGCAAAATCACGTTCGTCAGGCGCTCGTCGGTAGGCGGCGCGCCGGACGGCATGGCTTTCAATTTGGTCAACGCTTGCAAGCCCGCTCCATTCAGCCCATGCGTGGTGGTCGGATAGTGGCAGCGGGCGCATTTCGCCTGATACACCTGGGCTCCGCGCGCCTCCTGCGGCGTCCAGTCGGACGCCGGCTTCGATGGCGGCAGCGAGCGGCAGCCGGACAGACTAACGGCAAGCCCCGCCGCACAAATCATCAGGGCATAGGAAGCGGAAAATGAGTGGGCGTGCATTTACCTACGATGATACAAGTCTTACTCCGCCGCCGCTATCGCCTCTGCAATCTTGTCGACGGCCTGAGTTTCGGCGTCGCTGCCTGGCCGACGCCCGTTGACCAGAATTGAAAACGCCAGGGTTTTTCCGCTGGCCGCCGTCAGGTAGCCGGAGAGCGCATTCACCTCGTTCATTGTCCCTGTCTTGGCCCATATGCGGCCTTTCAGCGGCGAATTCTTGAACCGCGCGGCAAGGGTGCCGTCTACGCCCGCCACCGGTAGCGTCGCGCGCCACGGCTGACCCCACGGCTGCTTCGAGGCGTAGGTAAGCAGCCCGGTAAACGCCCGCGGAGCTATCCGGTCGTCGGGGCTCATCCCAGATCCGTCGTAAAGAAAGAAGTCGTTGTTGTCCACGCCAGCATTGACCAGAAACTGGCGCACCACGCGCGCTCCCTCTTCAAAGCTGCCGGCGGCGCCAAAGACCTTGCCCAGCAGGCGCAGCAGCAGTTCTGCATGCAGATTCTGGCTGGTCTTGTCGATGACCGCGATGTCCTGGTTCACGGGAACAGAGAAGTGCATGGCCAGCACCTTGCGTTCCGCAACCGGCGCCATCACGCGGCCCAAATCGGAGCGCGTCAACTGCAATGGCTTCTCCCGCTCGCCGGCAAAGTCGCCGCTTCCGTTGCTTATCATGTGCTGGGAGACTGCCGAACCCGACACCAGAATCCCGCGCCTGCGCAGCGCTACCTTGAAGGCCGCGGCCATATACTCCGCCGGGTCCTCGATCGCCATCCCGACGCGCAGTCCGTTGCCGCCAACCGTCCCCCACGCGCGCACCATCATGGAACCGGGACGGCGCTCGATGCCGGGAGCCGGCGTCTCCCCGGCAGGCGCCGGCGTCATGGTGTCATCCACAGTGTAGTAATCCACATCCGGTGTCCACTCGGCCACAGTAGCTCCGGGCGCCGATGCATCGGCCCGAATGGTCAGCTTTGCCGCGTTGTCGTTGAATGTGAGCGCCGAGACCGGCGCCCCATAGTCCCACTGCAGATCGTTCCAACTCCAGTTCTGGCCATAGCGTTCATCGAGAAAAAAGCTGTCATCGCCCACCACGTCGCCATCCACGCTGCGCACGCCGGACTGCTCCACCTGCTCGGCGAGCAGATCCAGAGCGGCCATCGCGTTAGGCGGCGGCGCGGGAGCGGCAGTCGCAGCTTCGGTAGCGTTGGCTGCAGTTTCCGCCGGGCTGGGTGCAACTGCTGCCGCTCCCGGCTCCTTGTAGGGATATTGCCGCGCGCCGATCGTCGGGTCGCCCACCCCGAGAATGATCAGGTTGCCATGCAATACGCCCGAGGAGTCCACGTCACCATCTGCTACCACACTGGTGGTCCAAGAGAGTGTCTCCACCGGCAGGAGCGCGAAGGCCGCGGCTGTTGTGGTGAGCTTGACGTTCGAAGCCGGAATGAAGAGCCGGTCCTGGTTCAGCCCGTACAATTGCTGGCCGTCCAGCGTGGTGACGCTGATACCGAACTGCGCGTGGCTCAGCTTCGGATCGGCCAGAATCGCCTCAATGCGCTCGCCCAGCGGCCCTCTGGCCGCGACAGCGCGGGAGCCTGCCCTTGACTGCGCCGGCAAGCCCGCAGGGGCCATGAGAATCCAAGCCAGAACAACCGCAAGAGTCCGCCGCAAAATCTTCATGCCCGGAGTGTACGGCATTTTTTCAGGCGAACTGAAGAATACCGTAGGATAAAATCGGATTTAGTGTTTGCTCCCACCGTGGGAGCGGTATACTCTGGACAAGTGAGAATCATTGCGCGGGGTACACTGAATGGCTTTGTTCGCAATAGGGTTGAGCCCCGGCTTCAACAGGCGGTCAAAGACCAACTGGATTCCTGGTATGCGATGGTTTCGCGAGCGGCTTGGAAGAATTCCGCGGAATTGAAACAACAATACCGGGCCGCCAGCATTATTTCCGCCGAGCGAGTTGTATTCAACATCAAAGGAAATGATCTCCGCTTGGTTGTTGCAGTCGATTACAACCATGGCTTGGTGTTTGTTTTGTGGTTGGGCACGCACTGGGAATATGACCGGATCGACGTAAAAGAAGTGAGGTTTAACAAGGAGCGGTATGAAAATCCAACCGGTTCGTACTGAAGCAGAACACGATGTGGCGCTTGCACGCATTTCGCGGTTGATGGGGGCGAAGGCCGGAACTGAAGAGAGTGACGAACTGGAGATTTTGGTCACGCTGGTGGATGCTTACGAAACCAAACACTTTCCCATGGATACCCCCGATCCTGCGACGATCATCAGGTTTCAGATGGAACAGCAGGGTCTGACGCGAAAAGACTTGGAGCCGATGATCGGCAGCCGTGCTCGCGTTTCCGAGGTGCTGACCGGCAGGCGCGCCTTGACACTGCCCATGATTCGCCGATTGCATGGCGGCCTCGGCATTCCTGTTGACCTGTTGGTTGGGGCGGACCCCGGATCTGGCCGGAGTTCAGAGCGCGGCAAAAGAGAACCTTCGCTCGCCGTTTCACGTCCGGGCCGGCGGATCGCCAGCCTGGCAAGTGGCCGATAATGCCGTGACGACCGCCGCGTCCCGCACAATCTCCGACTGGCGCCTGCGCACCCGCTCACTCTCGCTGGGCGCGCGCACGCTGGTCATGGGCGTGGTCAACATTACGCCTGACTCCTTCAGCGATGGCGGGCTCTTCCTCGACCCGGAAACGGCAGTGGCCCACGCCCTCATGCTCCTTGACGAAGGCGCGGACCTGATCGATCTGGGTGCGGAAAGCACCCGGCCTGGCTCGCGGGCAGGGGGCGGCTCCGGCCCCCAAAAAGCCCCAACCGTCAGCGCGGATGAGGAACAAGCACGCCTGCTGCCGGTTCTCAAAGGGATTCTCCGCGAGCGCCCTGACGCAATTGTCTCCGTGGACACCTACAAGGCCGCCACTGCCCGCGCAGCCCTCGAAGCCGGCGCTGAAATTGTCAACGACGTGAGCGGCTTTGCCTGGGACGTGGCGATGGCGGCTGTTTGCGCGGAGTTCGGCGCAGGTTTGGTGCTAATGCACACGCGCGGCCGACCCGAAGAATGGCGCACACAGCCGCAACTCGAGTCCGATGCGCTGCTTGCCGCGGTGAATAAGGGTCTATCCGCAAGCCTGGAGGCGGCAACGTCGGCGGGCATTCCCCCAGAAGCTATCGTCCTCGATCCCGGCTACGGATTCGGCAAGCGATTCGACGAGAACTACAGTCTGCTTGCCCGCCAGGCCGAGCTGCTCGCTCTCGGCCGTCCGCTGCTGGCCGGCGTGAGCCGCAAGTCCTTCCTTGGACATACGCTCGCGGACATCAACGACGGCGGTTCACTCGTTGAAGCTCGCGAAAACGCCAGCCTGGCCGCAATGACCGCCGCAATTCTTCACGGAGCTTCGATTGTCCGCGTTCATTCGGTTCGTCCGGCCGTCGAAGCGGCGCGCATTGCCGACGCAATTCTTGCCGCTGCCCTGCCGCAGTAGGAATTCGATTCATAAGCCGCATTAGAATGGCAGCAGGGCCCACGTCGATCGAGAACCACGCGGCCGGTCTTAAACCCAGATGAAGACACAGTTTTCTTTCGGCAAGAACGGCATAGAGGTTTCGGTCCCCAATGGTTATGGGTGCCGGGTGCTGCATAGCCGCACGGCCGTTGCGCTCCACGATGTCGATGCTGGATTGGCCGGCGCGCTCGATCGCCCGATAGGCTGCGAGCCGCTTGCCGCGCTGGCCGCGGGGAAACGAACCGCCGCGATCTCCATCTGCGACATCACGCGGCCCGCACCAAATTCAGTCACCCTGCCTCCACTGCTCGCACGCCTGCACGCTGCCGGAATTCCCGTCGAAGGCGTCACCATCCTGATCGCGACCGGGCTGCACCGCGGAGCGACAAAAGAGGAGATCGAAATCATTGTCGGCCCGGAGATCGCCGGGAAGTATCGCGTAGTCAGTCACGACGCGCGCGATCTGGTTGCGCACCGCTCGCTCGGCGTCACAAGCCGCGGAACGCCAGTCTACATCGACGAGCGATTCATGGCCGCCGATCTGCACATTACGCTTGGCTTTATCGAGCAGCACCTGATGCTGGGCTTCTCCGGCGGGCGCAAGTTGATAGCTCCAGGGCAGGCCGCGCAAGAAACCATCAAGGCGATCCACTCGCCGCGCTTCGTGCGCGAGCCGCTGGCCACCGAGGGCTCCATCGAGGGCAATCCGCTGCATGCCGAGCTGCTGGAGATTGCGCACATGGCCCGCCACGACTTTATTCTCGACGTGACACTCACACAAGACAGGCTGATCTCGGGAGTCTTTGCGGGCGATCCGGTGAAGGCGCACGCGGCGGGAGTCGATTTTCTTGAAAACACTTCGCTCGAGACGCTCGATGTACCCGCCGATGTAGCGATTACCAGCGCCGCCGGCTATCCCCTGGACCTGACGTTCTACCAAACCGTCAAAGGCATCACCGCCGCACAGCATGTCGTCAAGCCGGGAGGGAGAATTCTCATTCTCGGCGAATGCGCGGAGGGAGTCGGCTCACCCGAGTTCGCTCATCGGTTGCAAACGCTGGCCAGTTTTCAGGATTTTCTCGATGAGATTCGCCAGACGCCCGTGGAAGTGGATCAATGGCAGGTGGAAAAGCTGGCGCTGGTGGGCGTAAAGCATGAACTCTACTTCTACACGCCGGGAGTCTCAAGGGCGCAACTCGGCTGCCTTGGCGCGCGGAGCTTCCGCGATTTGAACGAAGCAGTCGCCACCGTACTGCGTGGCCTTCCGAGCGGCGCACATGTTGTGCTTGTCCCCGACGGACCATACACTTACGCGCGCGCTGTACCCGCCTACGCTTAAGGTACGGGTACAGCGTTCGTCTGGGCGGCCAGCACGGGCATGGGAGGAATCAGTCCGTCTTCCGGCGGCGGCTCGGCGTTATCGACAACAAGCGTGTTCACCTGGCCCGTGGATGGTTCGAGCTTGAGCCCAATCTCCTCGACTGACGCAACGATCGAGTTGACAAGCTCCTCCTCGGTGTTTGGATTGTTGTTGAGATACGTGGCCTTGAAATCGAAAGAACCTTTGAGGTCAGTCTTGTCCAGGACCGGACATTGCAAATATCGACTCAGGCGAGCAGCCAGCAGCGGCATCGAGACATTCTTTCCAACAAGACCGTCTCCGTCGATCCCGGTTCCGACGTTGCTTCCGATCCACGGAGGAGCCTTACCATGCCTGGCCGAATGCAAATCCGATCTCTTGCGGTCCCGCAGCGGGACAAAAACCCGCCCGGTATTGCTCTCTTGATGGACTCTCAAATGAAAACGGTCTATTAGCAGCGATTGCAGCATCAGGCGCTGTTCCTCGCTGAGCGGAGAATTCGCCGATGGCGGATTGAGCTTGGCCGGCTGCAATGAGGCCGAGGGCCTGGCGACAATGTCGAACAGGTCTTGATGAATCCAGGCAGGACCACCCACAACCTGGAACTGCTGCACGTCGAAGGCATACCAAATGAGCGCGCCCAGTGTCAGGTGCACCGCGCGCACCTCGCCACCCGGAGAGGCAAACATCCCCGCTCTCCGTTGCTGGAGAGTTGGATCCGAGAACGTCACCGAGGCATCGCCGAATACCGGCAGCCTGAACGTGGCCACAGAAGCCTGAGTCTGGGCAGGTACCTGCGCCCTGCATACCAGTCCCGATAAAACCGGCATGGCAATCGCTGCGCAGGCCGCAACTGGCAGCCAGACCCTTCTGAGGAAACTCGATTGAATTAAAGACCGCCCGATGATAGTTCCGAACATTCTATTTCAGGAGATTCGAGGGAGGACTCAATTGTTGCCCCACTGGGCCCAATACACAACCACTTCGTGGTGCGGAAAGGAGTAGATATTAGATTCCTGCTGTTTTTTGACCTTATCAACAAGAATCGTATCCACCGCCTCAATACGCCTGGGCGCGGTGCCCGTGCACCGGCTGCTAGGAGCAGGGTTTATCATCGAACGTGGTGCAGGCCATTCCGTCTGCGCCTTTGTTTTGCAGCCCGGCTGCCCTGCGCTTAAAGTACTGAGTTCGCCGCGGCAGGCCTCCCAAAATCACGGGCTGCTGCCCAAGGATTCGAGGATCGGAAGAACATGCGAGCAAAGACAGCTGTAGTACTGGGCGCCCAGTGGGGCGATGAGGGCAAGGGCAAGATCGTAGACGTGCTCAGCGAGCGGTTTTCCGCCGTGGCGCGCTACGCGGGCGGCCATAACGCCGGCCATACGGTCATTATCGGCGGCCAAAGGTTCGTGCTGCAGCTCATCCCCTGCGGCGTGCTGCGCCCCGGATGCAAAGGCATCATCGGCAACGGTGTTGTGCTTGACCCGCTGGCCTTCCTCAAAGAGGTCGCCCGCCTCCGCGAGTTCGGCGTTGCCGTCGACGAGCAGTTGTTCGTCTCCAACCGCACCCAGGTCATCCTTCCCTATCACCGCATGATCGAGCTGGCAGCCGAAAGCGCGCCGGGACGCCAGAAGATCGGCACAACCAGTCGCGGCATTGGCCCTGCCTACGAAGACAAGATGGCCCGTAGCGGCCTGCGCGTCGTGGACTTGCTGCATCCCTCGCTGCTCAAGACCCACATTGAGGCCGCCTGCGCTGAAAAGAACGCCATCGCCCACGCCCTGTTTGGCACCGACCCGCTCGACCCTGCCAAAATGTACGACGAATACGCTGCGGCAGCCGAGCTGGTGCGCCCCTTTGTGGCCGACACCGGACGCATGCTCAACAACATCCTCGCTCAGGGCGGCAGCATCATGTTTGAGGGCGCGCAGGGCACCATGCTCGACATTGACCACGGCACATACCCCTTTGTGACCTCGTCCTCGGCCACGGCCGGCGGCGCGGCCACTGGAACCGGCGTCGGGCCCACCGCCATCGGCACNNCCGCGCCGTTGCGGCTGGCTCGATATTCCCCTGCTCCGCTACTCCAACCAGGTGAACGGCGCCGAGTGGCTGGTGGTCACCAAGCTCGACGTGCTCGACACGCTGGCCGAGATTCCCATCTGCATCGGTTACGAGATCGACGGTAAGATCACCGACGAAATCCCCGCCGACGTCCAGGGACTCGAGCAGATCAAACCCGTCTATACCAAGCTCAAAGGCTGGCGTCAGTCCACCGAGGGCATTACCGAGTTCGACAAGCTGCCCCTGAACGCCCGCGAATATCTCCTCTTTCAAGAGCGCGAGAGCGGCGCCCGCATCGGCATGGTCTCCACCGGCCCCGATCGTAACCAGACCATGGTGCTGCCCGAATTCGCCGCTGCGCTTGACAGCATTCACAAGTAGACTGGAAGAATCGCAACGAAATCCGAGAATCGTGCCGGGGCTCCGCAGCCCGGCCGAAGAGGAAACCGCCCCATGGTCAGCTTGGTCGTCCGATTCACATTTGCCCCCGAAGATCGCGCCGAGATGGAAGAGGCGGCCCGCCTGCTGGCTGTCGAATCCCGCCAGGAACCGGGCTGCATCAACTTCATCGCGCACCGAATTGAAGGCGATCCCGACAGCATTGTTATCTATGAGCAATATCGAGATGAAGCGGCCCAGACGGCACACCGAGCGTCCGGGCACTTCAAGAAGTACGTCGTCGAGGGGCTTTTTCAAAAGATGAAGGATCGCAACCGCGAAAACCTGATTGCTCTCGTTTGAGGGCCTCTTGAGTCCAATCGGCAGTGCCGGGCCGGAGTCCAAAATGCCGTGGCAAAGCGTCTTAACTTGAGTGACATTGACCGGCAGACCTCTTCGGGGCTACTATCCGATACGCTTATGTCGGGCACTACATTCAAGCTCTCCGGATTTGATCGTTTCCCAATTCGCCGCGGATTCGCGCTTAGCCGCTTCGTGGCCTTCGCGATTTTGCTCGCCATCTGCGGCAACATTCTTTACGCCGGACAAGCCAAGCCCAAGAATCGCGAGAATCGCCACGAGATCGAGCAGCTCGAAGAGACCTGGCGTACCGCCATGGTCAAATCCGACACTGCGGCCATGAGCGCCCTGCTGGCAGACGACTTTATCGCCATCACCGCCTCCGGAACCCTGCAAACCAAAGAGGAGACTCTCGCCAACCTCCGTTCACACCGGCTCCACATCACCTCTCTCGCCGTCAGCGACCGCAAGCTGCGCTTTTACGGGAAGACTGCGCTGGTCACTTCCCTGGCCTACGTTCAGGGCACGACACCCGATGGCGATATCACAGGAAGCTATCGCTACACCCGCGTCTATGTGCTCGATCCGGACGAAAAGTGGAAGATTGTCAGTTTCGAGGCCAGTCGCATTAGCCAACCGAATGTGGGGCAAGCGGAAAACAAGGGCACAAATCCAAAGTGACAGTAACTAGAGTAATGTTTGAGTCTTAACGGGTGCTCACCTTTGTGGGTTTATCAACAGCACTCCTCATGGGCCTTTTCTTTTATTTCTGGTATAAGACAGGTAGGGAATCTGTCTTCGGGCTGCTACTTTCCTGGGTCCGAAGATACGAATGGGCCACTCGTTGACTGTTGCACGAGGAGAGCATCCCGGAACCCTCCGATCTGGCTGCTGCCCGCGAGTGCGCGCCTTTCCCCGATCAAGCGCGAGCGGAGTCACTACGCAGAGAATTATTCGGCCCGCCTAATGAAAATGAGTGTGGGTGGATCGGACGAGGGGGTCTATTAAATGAAAACCGCACAATTGGCAGCTCTCAGATTCTTCGCTCTGCTATTCATCTTGCCGGGCCTGGCGGGCTTGATCGTCTCTGCCATGATTTCTACTCATTATCTTGAAGTCATGCCCAGGGGCCCGGTGCTGGTGGAAGGGCGCATCGTTCCGCGCGAGATCCATGGCATCGTCGTTTATCAGACCGAGGAAGAAAATCGCCGCCTCAACCTGATTGAATACTCCTCGGTAGGAGTCTTTGTGCTCGGCCTCGGACTGGGTCTCGTTTATCTGGAGAAGTGGGGAAGCTTGCCGGCACGCGCAGGCGAAGAAGAAGGCGAGTTGGCGGAAGATCGAAGCTAGAGACCTCACAAGCCGGCGCCTCGACAAGCTCAATTTCGAATCGTGTCCGTTCCCCTACAATTGAAAAATGCCTGAGTTGCCCGAGGTGGAAACCATCGCACGTGGCGTCAACGAACGCGTGCGCGGCGACCGCATCGTTCATGCGTGGTTTGACGGCCATCGGGAACCTTTCAAGACACCCGCGGCGAAGCAGGCCAAAGGCCTTGAAGGACGCGTGCTGCTTTCCGTGCATCGAACCGGAAAACATGTCGTCTGCGAACTAGGGTCAGACGCGCGCCAGCGCAAGGAAAACGCTCCGCCGCCGGCTCCTCCCAATGCCCAGTGGATTGTCCATCTCGGCATGACCGGCCGCCTCCTCGTCACCACCCCTGAAGCGCCTGTCGCCGCCCACACCCACGCACGTCTCGGTCTGGCCAGCGGCCGGGAGCTGAGGTTTGTGGATCCGCGCCGCTTTGGCCGGCTCGAATTCCGTGACCTGGGCCGCGACCAACCTTTCACCGCGTCCGGCGCAGACCCGCTCACGATTGCACAGGAACCGTTTGCCGCTCTTTTCCGTGACCGGCGCCTTTCCATCAAAGCCGCCTTGCTCAATCAGACCCTGCTTTCCGGCGTGGGCAATATATATGCCGACGAGAGTCTCTTTCATGCCGGCATCCGGCCACGCCGCAGCGCCGGCCGCCTCACAAAGAGCGAACTGGAGCGACTCCGGCTCGCGCTCCGTCAGGTTTTGGAGCACGCCATCCGGCTGGGTGGCTCCTCGGTCTCCGATTACGTGGATGCCGACGGCGTGCGGGGCTTCTTCCAACTCGAGCACTGCGTTTATCTGCGCACAGGCCTGCCCTGCCGCCGCTGTCAAACCGCCATCCGGCGCATTCTTCTCGCCGGCCGCGGAACCCATTTCTGCCCGAGTTGCCAGCGATAGTTTCGAGGGACTATGGTTTTTTGAATTATTCGCCCTTTTTTCTTCCAGAATCCAGACAACGCCAGCTTTGGTAATCAACCAAATGGATGAAAACAAACGCTCTTCTAAACGGCCACCCAATTGCTACCGAATAGGCGCCAGTGATGTACCGGCTGCCTCGGAGGAACGGACAGCCAAGAACAGCAGACCCCCGGCAAGAGCAACCGCCAACGAAGCGGCCCTCAATGAAGGATAAACCGGCCAGGGAAGTCTGCAGTAGGTCCGGTGGAAAAGCCACCGGCCACAATACTTGGGAGGCCAGTGGCCCTTGCGGGATCACCAAACGCCGCTCCAGCCGGAGCGGCGTTTGGTGCGTATGGCCGCCTGGTTCCCGGCGCCTCAAAGTGCACTTGCCAGTGGAATCGGTTCGCTGTAGTATCAGAGTTGCCTATCAAGCGGCTGACGCGGGCCACCCGAATTGGGGTAGAGCAAGCTCGCCGCCGAGCAGGAAAATGCCGTCCAGTTCAATTCATACATAGCTGTACGCGGCAAAAGCTCGCATAGGAAGGGCATAACCTGAGAAAAGCACAGGCCGCACCGTATCGATCCTGAGCAGCGGATGGAGCCCCTAAAAGGCTTCTGTGTACACGACGGCTATAGCATTTTCCAGAGAGTTTGAATGGCAGGGTCAACGAATCTGAACCGGCGTGGCCTGTTTGTTCGCAGACCTCATGAGAAAAGGTTTATGGGTGGTGAGCGCGGCGACCTTAAAAAAACTTCGCCAAATGCTGAACGGTGCTTGTTGAGCCGTTGGCGCTCATTGAACAGTTCGTGTACGTTGAACGAATCTTGCTGAATGAATCATGTAGAACGAATTTTGCCAGGCGCACCTGAGAGGGGCGTTAATTTGCACCGAAGAAGCAGATCCTGGCAGTCCGCTCCGTGCCCTGCATTTGTTTCGCCGGAAACCGCCTGGTTTCCTACTTTACCTGGGCGGCGGCGAGAGAAACCTGAGCGCAAGTTGGAAAGTGACTGAGTAGAAAAAACCCTATGCATCAAATAGCAACGTTCCAGGAAGTATACGCATGACTACAGAATTAACCCAGCCCCAACCTGAAGTGGGGCCCGCACCTGACAATGGTCAGGCGCCTTCGCAAGGGCATCGCCGCCGCCGCCGCCGCCGCAAGAACAAGTCGAGCCAACAAAGTGCGCCGCAGCAGGCCCAGCAGCCTCAATTGCAGTCCCAGCCGCAGCAGGCGCCGCAGCCTCCGCAGCCGCAGCAAAAGGCGGCTCAGCCACACCAGAACCAGCCGCGCAAGAAGAAGAAATTCTTCCAGAAGAGTGCGGTGCCGCCTGCACAGCCCGGCAACAGCATCTCCGGGCCGCCGCAGGGCAAGCGCAAGGGCAAGCAGCGCGGTCCCCGCGAGTTTGTCGGTCCCATGGACCACAGCTACCGCGCCGTCAACGGCAACGTAGCCGACGGGCCGCCCTCCACCATCCAGGTGGGCAGCAACCACGGCAGCTATTATCCGGATCTCTACGCCGCCCCTCCGGCCGCTCCCATTCGCGAAGACGCGCCTACTCGTATTTTCTGCTTTATCGACGATCTCTTCTTCCAGGCCAAGATCCAGGAGACGTCGCGCAAGCTCGGCATCAAGGTCGAGTTTGCCAAGGGCGACAAGGACTCTGTCCAGCGCATCCTCGACATGCCCGACGCGGAAAAGCCCACGCTGCTGGTCTTCGACCTCAACAACCTGAACGCCAAGCCCATGGCCTTGATCCCCAAGTTCAAGACCAAGCTCAAGAAGGCCACATCGATCGTCGGCTTCCTCAATCACCTGCAAGGCGACCTGAAGTTAAAGGCTGTTGAGGCAGGCTGCGACACCGTAATGCCGCGCTCCGCCTTCTCGCAGAGTCTTCCCAACCTTCTTCGCCGCTACGGCGTTGAAGAGGAAGAAGAGTACGCGCAGCAACCGACGATGTAAGCTGATCAACGAATACAAGAGTTGAAGAGGGCGTTCCCAGGATTCTGGTCGCTCTTTTCAATTCGGTCGTAAAACTCCTGCCCTACCCGACAGGTGCTATATTTTTCGAGACGTTTGCCTCCCTATAACAAGGGTTTTCCACCCACGACGCTCGACAAGGTTGAGAATCCAAAGTCGAATCCACGCGCTGGAGGGTCCGCCCGATGATCGATTTGACCCAGACCGAAGCGGATCAGCTCTTGGCGATGGAAAAGCACCGGACAAGCGATGAGTCAAAAAGATTCGACGCATTACGCCTCGAAATTCCGCTCGTTTCTGCAGATCATCGAGAGCACTTCCTCTTGGACATTGGACGTGCGAGAATCAATCTCTTGAAGGTCACCTATCAGACACGGGCCAAACAGACTGTGATTCTCGCAAGACTGGATTTTGGTGGGCGGCCGCACACTAATCCGGATGGGCAGGAAATATCCTGCCCGCACCTGCACATTTTCCGAGAAGGTTTTGAGGATAAATGGGCCGAGCCATTACCTGCTGGACATTTCACAGACCCTAGCGATTCTCGGGCGCTCTTCGAAGATTTTCTTCGATTTTGTAATATAACGAAACCGCCGGTATTCGAAGATGGGTTATTCGTATGATCACTGAGATTCAGAAGATGATGGATGGATACGTCTCCTGGCTTCGGGAGAAGACGAGCCTGCGAGAAATTGGGGAATGGGTCGAAATAACGACTCCTATGCTGGATCGCCATAACGATCATCTTCAAATCTATGTGCAACGCGAGAACGGGCATTACATCCTCACGGACGATGGCTATACGTTGCAAGATCTAGAGCAGTCTGGGTGTAAGCTGGACAGCCCTAAACGTCAGGAGCTGCTACGCGTTACACTCAATGGTTTTGGGGTTCAGCAACGTGACGCTTCGCTTGAGGTACGTGCGACCGAAGAGAATTTTCCTCTCAAGAAGCACAGCCTTTTGCAGGCTATGCTTGGCGTCAATGACCTGTTTTACCTTGCAACTCCGCATACTGCCAGTCTTTTCTATGAAGACGTTGTCTCGTGGATGACCGCAAATGAGGTCCGTTTTGTCGAGCAGGCAAAGTTCACCGGCAAAACGGGATACGACCATATGTTTGAGTTTGTAATCCCGCGATCCAGAAAAAACCCGGAGCGAATTGTAAAGCCCATCAATAGACCCGATAAGGGATCCGCAATGGATATGGTTTTCGCTTGGCTCGACACTCGAGAGACTCGGCCTCCCGAAGCCCGCGCTTATGCGCTATTGAACGACACAGAGCAGACCGTCAAACCCGACGTGACCGATGCATTCCTGAGCTATGACGTCAAGCCCGTTCGATGGAGCGAGCGCGAGAGTGTCCGCGAAGAGCTCGCTGCCTAACCTAATAATCCACAGTGCTCAGACGCTTAATTCAGGAACCTACGAGACGACCATCAACTAACCTGTCTCCAATTTCGCCATTAGCCGGGGGGCCATGAAAGCTGTCGTCCGCCCAGCAAGTGCAGATGCAGATGCTCCACCGTCTGGCCGCCGTCTTCTCCCGTATTCACGACGATGCGGTAGCCGTCCGTGAGACCCTTCTGCCGCGCAATCTCCGCCGCCGTCCAAAGCAGGTGGCCCAGCAGCACGCGTTTGCCCTCGCCCGCTTCATCCAGCGAACTAATGTGTTCCCGCGGCACAATCAGCACGTGCACCGGCGCCTTCGGATTGATGTCCGCGAATGCGTAGCCAAGGTCGTCCTGATAAACCGGCACCGAGGGGATGGTTCCGTCAATGATCTTGCAAAATAGGCAGCTCATAGCGAAACCAGTGTACACGCGCTCTTCCGCGCCCCGCATCCCGCTCCGCTCAAAATCTCTGCAAAACATGCGCGTTCCCATCCGGCACTCACTGTTCACCATGCACATTCGGCATAAAATGGTCTCATGCCCGCGGCTGCATCCCCCTTCCGCATCGTTCACGCCGTCTGCTCCCACGACTGCCCCGACTCCTGCGCGGTCCTGGTCACGGTCGATGAGCAGGGCCGCGCCGTTAAAGTCGAAGGCGACCCATCGCAGCCCGTCACGCAGGGTTTTCTGTGCGGAAAAGTCGCCAAATATCTCGACCGCGTCTACGCCCCCGACCGCATTCTCTTCCCGCTGCGCCGCAAACCCGGTGTGGCGAAACAACCCCTACAAAGGGGCCGCGAGCATGAGTCCTTCGAGCGCATCTCCTGGGACGAGGCCCTCGACGAAATCGCTGCCTGCCTTCAGCAGATCAGCGACGAATACGGCCCCGAGTCCATCCTGCCCTACAGCTATGCGGGCACCATCGGCGTACTCGGTTACGGCTCCATGGACCGCCGCTTCTTTCACCGCCTGGGCGCCAGCCGACTCGACCGCACCATCTGTTCTGAGGCCGGCGGCGTGGCCTGGAACACTGTCTACGGAAAAAAGCTCGGCACTCCCACCGAAGACTTTCGCCTCGCCAAGCTCATCCTCGCCTGGGGTGCGAACATCCACGGCAACAACGTCCATCTCTGGCCCATGATCGAGCAGGCCCGCCGCNNCTTGCCGACTGGCACATCGCGATCCGCCCCGGCACCGACGCGGCGCTCGCCCTCGGCATGATGCACGTCATCCTCAACGAAGGGCTAGAAGACCGGGCCTACATCGAGGCCATGACCCACGGTTTCGCCGCCCTCGCCGAACGCGCCCGCGAATACACCCCCTCGCGCGTAGCCGCATGGACCGGCATGACCACCGCTGAGGTCGAGCAGCTCGCCCACGAATACGCAACCACCCGGCCCGCCGCCCTGCGCCTCAATTACGGCGTGCAGCGCGCCGAGTACGGCGGCGCAACCGTCCGCGCCATCGCCATGTTGCCTGCCCTCACCGGCGCATGGAAGTATCGCGGCGGAGGCGGAGTCCTCTCCACTTCCGGCGCTTTCTGCTGGAACGAAGAACCTGTCCGCCGCCCCGACCTCCAGCTCGCCTCGCCCCTCGCCCGCGAGGCGCGTCTCGTCAATATGTCCGCCCTAGGCCAGGCGCTAACAGGGCTAGGCCACGACAGAAATCAGGGATCAGAGGTTAGAGATCGGAAGGACGAAGGGCCGCTCGTCCACGCCCTCTTCGTCTACAACTCCAACCCAGGCGCGGTCGCTCCCAACCAGAACGCCGTGCGCCGCGGCCTCGCCCGCCCCGACCTCTTTACGGTGGTCCACGAGCTCTTCTTCACTGACACCACAGATTACGCCGACTACATCCTCCCCGCTACAACATTCCTGGAGCACACGGACATCCAGGGCGCGTACGGGCACTACTTCGTGCAGCTCTCGCAGCAAGCCATCGAGCCCCCCGGCGAAGCGCGCTCCAACGTCTGGCTCTTCGGCCAGCTCGCCCAGCGCATGGGCTTTCCCGAGCCCTGTTTCCGCGACACGCCGGAAGAGATCATCCGCCAAGCCCTCAACATCGATCCAGCTGCCGGTCGCAACGCCCGCTCCGCCAATCCCGGTATGGAGCACATCACCTTCGCAGCCCTTGAAGAGCACGGCCACATCCCGATCAGCTTTCACTGCACGCCCGGAGCCCACCCCTTTCTGCCCTACACGTCAGGCCCGCTTGCCACGCCCTCCGGCAAAATCGAGTTCTGCTCGGAGACCCTCGCCGCCGCCGGCCTCGATCCGCTTCCAGGCTTCATTCCGCCTACCGAGTCCCGCTGGGGCGAAGCCGCAAAGCGCTATCCCCTCGAGCTCCTCGCCCGCAAGGCCGACAATTACATGAACTCCACCTTCGCCAACCTCACTGGTCACCGGAAAATGGAATCCCGCACCAACCAGCGCCTCGAAATCCACCCCGCCGACGCCAAGGCCCGCAACCTGGCTGAAGGCGATCCCGTCCGCATCTTCAACGATCGCGGCTCGCTGCAATTAATCGCAATGCTCAACCCGAGCCTGCCCGCCGGAGTGGTTGCCGCGCGCCTCGACTGGGCCAAGCTCAATTCCGATGGCGCCAACGTCAACGCCCTCACCAGCGAGCGTCTCACCGACATCGGCGCGGGCGCTACCTTCTATTCCACCCTGGTAGAAGTCGCAAAAATTGCCGGCGCGCAAGAAAATTGAGCCCGCACTGCCAAGTGTGACCCCGGCGCAGTAAGCTATCTGCCATGAACTGGATCGACATCCTTATCGCTGCTGCAATCGTTGCGGCTTTTCTCCTTTACCGGCACTCTGGACTCATCTCCATTAAGGATGCCCAGGCTCACCTGAAGAATGGCGCCATGGTCATCGACGTGCGCACCGCCGGCGAATTTGTCGCCGGTCATCTGCCCCACGCCGTCAATCTCCCCTTGAGCGAAATCGAGGCCAACCTCACCCGGCTAGTCAAAGACAAGAATCAGGTGCTGCTGCTGCACTGCCAGAGCGGCGCGCGCAGCGGCGCAGCCAAAAAGAAGCTGATTGCCCTCGGCTGCCCCAACGTCTTCAATATGGGCTCCTACGCCCGCGCCGAACGCATCGTCACCGGCAAGTAACCGCCGCCGAAAAGACCGATGCCGAAGAGGACGCGCAGCACAGCAAGGATCGGCCTTGGCAAAAACGCTATGCCCGACAGCCTCCCAGTGGACGGTAATAGGACAATATCTAGCTCATTTACAATGAATTAGATAACTTTCCACATTTTGTTAGAGGCTCCGGGAAATCGCTCTATTTTCCGATGCAGAAGGTCGAAAAGATTAGATTGAGGATGTCGTCGGAAGTCGTCTGGCCAGTCAGGGAATCGAGTGCCCATAGAGCGCGGTAGAGATCAAGCAAAATCATCTCATGAGGAATGGAGTCTGCGTTTGCCTGCGAGGCGTCCGCGAGCGCAGACAGCGCGGTAGCAATCGCCTGGTGGTGGCGGAGGCTGGTCAACATGCCGGGCTCGGATGCGGCCCCGCCGGTGGCCAAGGCCAAAATGCGCTCGCGCAGCGCTTGAATTCCTTCGCCGGTGAGCGCGGAAGTCCGGAGAACTGGAAGACCGGTCAATCTCTCTGCCGATGAATCCTGTTTTCTCAGATCGCTTTTGTTGATGGCGACCAGTGCGGGGCGGCCTTGAACGGCCTCGAGCAAACGCTGCTCCTCTTCGTTGAGAGCCTGCGTTGCGTCGAGAACGATAAGCACCAAAGACGCGTCTGCCAGGGCCTCGCGACTGCGGCGGATTCCCAGTTGCTCCGCTTCTTCCAAACTCTCGCGCAGGCCGGCCGTGTC
>PLOG01000006.1 GCA_003142935.1 Acidobacteriaceae bacterium | reverse complement strand
TGAAGGGTACGGGCTTCAGTGAAGGGTACGGGCTTAAGTGAAGGGTACGGGCTTCAGTGAAGGGTACGGGCTTCAGCCCGTACATACCCCTCCGCAAAACGAGTTGGGCTTCAGCCTCTGAGGGATGCTCTCTCATCTGATCTCCGACATAGAATGCCGCCGGCGCATCGCTCGCATTCCAGATCAATAGCCACAGGCAGGAAGTGCATTCAGCCGTGGCTCAGCTATCGGATTTTTTAAAACGAATAGCTCGTCGATTCCAATCTCCAGCGAAAAGCACTGCCGGACTGCAGAGAGCGTGACGATGACCCTGCATTGCTTACGCAATTCTGACACATAGCCCTCGACACCGGCGAAGACACCGCCGCATACGCGGACTCGTGTTCCCACGGCGATTCCGGGATGCGGCCGCAAGGGCATTCCGGTTTCCAGTCCGCTACGGATCTTGACGAGATCTTCATCGCGCACCATATCCGACTCTTGATCGCCCAGCAGACGAAGAACGCCAGGCGTGGAGATAACGGAGATCCTGTTCTGGGGTGCGAAACGGACGAATACATATCCCGTGAACAGTGGCCGCGATGCGACTACCGTTCTATCGGTCCACCTCACGCGCTGGGTGTAGAGGGGAAGGTAATGTTCCAGGGAACGCACTTCAAGATGTTGAGCAACTCGCTTCTCATGGTTGGAGAGAACGTGGAGAACTTGCCACGAACCGCTTTGCATTTGCCGCTCCTTGGAGAAAGAATGTGCCGGGGCAAAAAAGAAAAGCGAATCAATTGCTAACTGCGGAAATTGACCTTGTCTTGGTGAGTGCTCGCGTGTGATTACGCAAGCTTCTTCGTTGGGACGTTTGAAGGCCCGCCCAATAGACATCCGCGCTGAACCCGATCGTGCAGGGTGGGGGGAAAACAGCCTATCGCTTCGGAGAATTCTCTCTCTCCCTACAGGCGACCTTGTGACTTACAAACATCATACATTGTTTCCATTCGCTCGTAGTTCAAAATTCGAAACCGGATGCTCCTAAAGAAGCCCGTGGAAAAAACGGTCGAAATCTGCTCATTCCAAAGAGTTTGGCGTAGGAAAAGACTTGCGATCTCAATAGAGATGAGCCTGTCTTTGACGGAAGCTTCCGGAGGCCCCAGGATTGTTTTGCCGGGAACTGTCGTATGGTATCTATATACAGCGGAGAAAGCCCATGCACGCTACCACAGCCGGAGGTCCTGAGACCGCGCCCATCTCGCTCGGTCAAAAGGGAATCCTGTGGTCGCTTTTCTTCCTGATCTGCATGGGACTTGGTTATCCCACCCTCAACCGATACGATCCGCGGTCGATAACCGGGCTCTACGATTCCCGCGCCTACTATTCGCTTGTTACTGGCACGCCTCTCAAGGAAGACCAAAGCGATTTGGCACACCGAGTCCTGGTTCCATTCGTGGCCAAGCCAATCTACTGGCTTGTTAACGGCCACCTGCGCACCTGGGAACCGGTCTTCTTTGCACTCCTGGCTGCCAACTCTTTTTTCATCGCCACAACCGCCTGCCTGCTAGTCGCCGTCAGTCATCGGGTGGTTGGAGATTATGCGGTGGCACTGTTGAGCGGGTTCATCTACCTCGCCAATTTCGCTGTTGCGAATTTCAATCTTTCCGGCTATGTAGACTCGGCCGTGAACTGCATGATGATGGCAATCGTGTGGACACTGCTCGCCGAATGTTGGTGGCTGTTGCCGCTTTGGGGCATTTTGGGGGCACTGGCCAAGGAAACTTTTGTTCCTCTTTCAGTCGTGTTTGCGTTCGCATGGTGGCTGACGGCCTGGCGGCGCGGCAGCCTCAGAATCTCGCGGCTGGCGTGGATTGGAGCCATGGCCGTGGTTGGTCTCGCTACAGTTACTCTACTGATGTCGCGGGGCGCGCACCCCTACACACCATGGAGCTTTGCCGGCTCGCGGGCGGCTATGCGCTTTGGAGGGCTTTTCTTTTTATCGGGCCTCGTCAGATGCCTCGCTGCCCGGGAATTTCTTTTTGTGTTCGCATGGCTGCTGCCATTAGGGCTATTGCGGCTAGGGCGTCTGCCCAGAGCGTGGATTGCAGGCTCGGCATGGGCGACGTTTGCAGCCTTGGCCATGGGAGCCTACGACGATGCTCTAGGAAACGCCACCCGAGCACTCTTCAGTGCCTGTGGCCCGGTGCTAAGCTTGTCCGTCGCACTTCTTCTGGTCGATGCTGCGCGTGGAGCGCACAACCCGAAAACCCAGTTGAACTGAAGCTTGCCAATTTTGAAAATGAATATTGCTAATTGTACTGTTTCGTCACTCTTCTCCCGGTGGCACTAAACCGGGGCAGCCGGACGATTCCCAGCTTGTGCGCAACGAAGCCGGCGGTGGTGGCCAGCACTCCCAATCCATACTTCACGCTGCGCTTGAAGTTTATTGAAGATGCTCCTTCAAAGTATTTTGTGGGGCAAGAGATTTCGCCGATTTTGAAGCCGAACATCGCGGCCTGCGCAATCATCTGGTTGTCGAAGACAAAATCGTCGGAGTTTTCGAGCAACGGAAGCGTCTGCAGCAGCTCTCGCGAGAAGGCCCGGAACCCGGTATGGTATTCCGAGAGTTTGATGCCCAGAAACAGATTCTGAAACGCCGTCAGAAACCTATTCGCGACATACTTATAGAGCGGCATTCCGCCCTTAAGCGCGCCTGCTCCGAGAATGCGAGACGCGAGGACCATGTCGTACACTCCACTGGCGACCATGCCTGCCATCGCCGGAACAAGCAGCGGGGTGTACTGGTAGTCGGGATGGACCATCACCACGATGTCGGCGCCCGCGGCGAGAGCCTCGCGGTAGCAGGTTTGCTGGTTGCGCCCATACCCATAGTTGGCGTCGTGAATAAAAGTCTGCACTCCCAGTTTCCGGGAGAGGTTAGCGGTTTGGTCTTTGCTGGAATCGTCAACAAGAATTTTGATGTCTACAACGTCGGTCAGTTCGCTCACCGTCATCTCCAGCGTCTTTTCGGCGTTGTACGCCGGCATCACAACCGCAATTCGCTTTCCATTGATCATGATTCCGGCTCCTGAGAATCTAATGATACTAACAACCGCTGTCAGAGACAGGCTGAGTCATCCGATCTTCTGTGCTTCCAGGAATTCCTCATCAAAATGCGAAAGCCGCGAGGGCCGCGGCTTCACAGTTCGATTTTTGTCGACGGCTCTAAATACCACTTGGACTACTCATTGTGAACCAACCTTCCGGTAATGTAACTCAGTGCCCTTCTCAGGCGTGTCCGCACGGCAAGCCTGTTGCGCAAGGCGCGAAACTTCTTTATCTTTCCGCGGCGAACGCAAAGAGCGAATTCAAGGAATGAAGCAGTTGGACCTATATGGACTCGCCGCAGATGATGCGGATCGCTCCGAAGATAGTTCATGCCTTCGTCCACACCAAACGCGAGGTCGAATTCACGTTGAACCAATTCACGAATCGCGTCGTTGTACGCTCCGTAGGGATAGGCAAAGGAGATTACAGGGGAACCAATCAATGCCGAAAGGTCGTTCTTGCTCCCCACCACCTCCGCCGAAACATCCAATGCGGACAGTCGCGTCAGGTCTGGATGTGTCCGGGTATGCGCACCGAACTCGATTCCCTGCCCTGCCCAGTATTGAATCTGCTCGGCGGTCATCAGCCGCAGGTTTCTACAATATTGAGCTTCGTCCCAATTATTGCTCCCTCCCAATTGTCCAGTTACAACGTAAACGACAGCGCCAAATCCATACTGCCGGAGGATTGGCAGTGCAAATTCTGCGATATCCGCATAAGCGTCATCGAAGGTTATGATGATAGGCTTCTCCGGCAACCCGGTGCCCTCTCTACGCCAGCAGAGCCAAGCGGAAAGCGTGATTCCGGTGTATCCCCGGCGCGCAAGCCATCGCATCTGCTGTTCGAAACGCTCGGGTGAAACTGTAATTGCCTGGGGATCACCGGACGGCGACGGTCCAACATGGTGATACAAAAGCCCCGGCAACTTTCTGTCGAACTCGCTTCTTAGTGCCTCCCAAGAACCGGCGACGCTTAGGGCACCGCGCAAGCGAGCGACAGTCTCGGCAAAACGCAGTAAATGCCCTCCCAACTGACGCATCGGTGAAAAGCTATAAAACCACTTTTCAAAGCGTAGAGGAAGACCCAGCATGGGAACTGGCGACACCGGCAACCGCACCAACGCGCTCCGTAACCACCTTCTTGGGTGACTGGTTTCCGCAAAACCAGCCAACCTCGAGTGTGATCTGTATTCCGGATGTTTGCGGCTTGCGATAAGATCGCCCGCCCCCAATGCCGGCGCCTGATTTTGTAAGTAGTTCCCTGAGGACTTCACGTGGAATTCGTAGACAATCGCGGCGGGCTGAAAACGGAACGGCACTCCCATCTTCCACAGTCTCACGCCGAGTTCCAGATCCTCAGCCGCCCGAATCCTCTCATCGAAGGCGCCAGAAGCCAAAAGCGTGTCTCGGGGTATCGAGCTATTTCCCATAGACGCTATCACTTCAAGGAAAGAGTCGCCTTGTTCTGGATAGCGCAATTCCATTTCAGGATTCAGGCGATGATATAAACCTTCATAGCAGGTCTCAGAAATATACCGAAACATGGTCTTAGAGCCGCTTGGCGCAACACGGACAGGTCCGTGCACAAGACTGGGCTCAGAACCAGAATGGGATTCACAATGCTTACGAAAGAGAGCAGGAACAGCGATATGGTCGTCGTCAAGAAGGAGCACGATGTCGCCCACTGCGGCATGAATACCTGCATTTCTAGCCGCCGACGGGCCACGGTTCTCTGATTCCAAAATACGAAAGGCACACTTCGGCTTCCAGACGCGCAGCAGTTCTACTGAACCGTCAGTCGACCCATCCACCACCACAATCACTTCGTACTCTTCCGGAGGGAGATCCTGCGCCGAAAGTGCCGGGAGCGTGCGTTCAAGAACATGCCGACGGTTGTATGTGGGAATAACGACGGAAAGCCTTTTCATCATTCCTCTCAATCAACCTGAGGCTTTTGAAATACGTAATGGATATACGGAGAGAAGTATATATCGAGGCGTTCAAACCCGATTTTGGAGAACCCTTTTTTCTCTAACAACTTTAGTCCAACCTCCTCAGTCTTCCGCACCACAAAGGCAGGAGACGCGTAGTAAGTGTGGACGCCGCTTTCGATTACGTAGTCCCAGTCCTTGATTGCCCGAATCGAATTGCGCAGCTTCCAACCTAGCCTACCCCTGTCGTAGGGCGAAAACCAATGGAGAGATTTCAGATTATGCGAGGAAAAGATAAGAGTGCCTCCGGGCTTGAGAACCCGAGCGCATTCTCGAAGGGCCGCAATTCTCTGCGAATCCGGAAATGCGTAATCGATCCCGTTGAACGAGATCAGAACATGAGAATACGAGGCGTCCGGTTCCTCGATATGATCATAGCTTCCCAGCTGCAGATCCAAGTATGGTAAGCGCCGTTTTGCGATCTGGATGAAAACGTCCGAACGGTCAATGCCGCGTACCGTCATCCCCATCTCATAAAGAAGCAAAGTCGTTCTGCCCAGGCCGCAGGCTAGATCAAGAACACTGTCTCCAGCCTTGTAATACTTACGGAATAGATAGTCTTCTTGCGGGAACAGGCTATAAAAGGAGTACTCTGCAACAGCTTTACTACTCCGGTAAGCCGCTAAGTTCTCTTTTAACTCCGATGGGACTTCCTCGGTCAAAGAAGCACTCCTGTCTATACGTAACTGCTGTACATGTCCGCCCTACCTCGCTGCGGAGGCGCAGATAGATATTCTAGACTTCGGATGACACTTTCCTCCGGTTCAGAAAGCGTACACTCGAAAGGCTCTTGATGGCGGTCTTAACGTCATAATAAACGAACTTGCGCAATCGCGAAATTCGATGTTTATTCCAAACCATCAGTCGAAACCGGCGATGGCATCCTGTGCTCCAGACCAACTTATACGGTTCTTCGCCGCGCAAAAAGTCGTATTCGTCATAACCATGCGCAAAACCATAGTCCAACATTGCTGGAAGCAACAGGGTTCCAGGAGCAAAACGGGAGAATGACTTGTCATAGGCCGTGGTGTAATCCCATAATTTAATTCCGCAACGAAAGCCTAACTGAAATGCGATTGGTTGGTCTCTTAGCTCTAGCAGTGCCACGTATAGCCAGCCGCGAGGTCCCAAGGTGTCAAATAAGGATTGAAATACCTCCGGATAGGCCCCTATAAATGCCGCCCAGGATCTGTGAAGGTGTTTTCCCCGCTCCAGTTCGACAAGTGTCTTTAGCAGTAACGGCTCGTCCTGGGGATTCTCAATAATTCGTATCTTCAATCCTTCGACAGATGCCAGCTCAACTTGCCTCCGCAGGTGTTTGCGCCTGCGCCCGGAAAGCCTCTTCATCAAGCTAGCTGCATCTCCGTTAATCGATATGTGTGGGCATCCTTCTTGCTCTGGTGAAATAAAATAGGGCAGATTCACGCGCGCTAAAGCGCTCTTGAGCAATGCAATTTCATCTCCTGTATCTCGCAAATCTCTGAGATCGAGAACATCCCAACCCTCGGAAGTATGCGCCAAGTAGTCCACAATCGCATTTGTCTGACCGGCTGGATCGTCCCCCAATACCAGATCGTTGTAGTCGGCAAAAACTGCGGAAAATTCGAGTTTTCGGACGCCGAATCCAAAGCGAGAAGCCAGCCGGTATGTCAATGGACAAAGTCCTGCCACATCCTCGCCTTGTTTCAGGACAAACACGTGCGGGCAGAATCGACTTGAACGCTCATCGCGTAACATGCGCTCGCTCCAGGCTTGGAACCAACCAAAAGTCGCGAATACATTGGGCTCCCTGGCGGTCTCGCTCAGCCGATTCCAATCAATCTCCAGACTAGAGAGAGCGGCATGGTTCGAAATAACTTCTATCCTGTAGTCGGCACCTGCCACGAACTAGACCTCGTCCTGAACTCTCCGGCCACATAAGTGTTTCCATCCTAGCCACACCGATCGCAACGGGGGGTACAACATCGGAAAGTNNAGTCACCTTTCAAACTCTGCTTCAACGCAACAGTTGCCCATCGGCGCGCGTACATCTCGGCAACCTGCGACTGATGCGCGGGAGACAGGTGACGATAAACATGTCCGAAGGTGCGCTGAAAAAGTAACTTCTGAGTTATTTCATTGAGGCCAGAGTAGAGACCTCCTGCGTGAATCCTATAGACACCAAGCGAATCATCGAGATAGCCGGCTGAGCCGTTCTGCAGGCAAAGTACCCATACAACAAAATCACCAAAGGGACACAGAAAGTACCAATCCGGAAGCGGAGGCAACATGCTGTGGCGCAAAAGAGCTGAGCTGGTTCCAATCGTGCGCCCCTTTAGAATATCTTCTAATGACCAGGTTGACTTCAGGCCGTGCGGTGGTTGATCTTGCATCCGCTTGTCTTCAGCATCCACATATTCCTGATAGTGCCAGCATCCGGAGTATTCAGGATGCTCATCCATAAGCGCCACTTGCTTCTGCAATTTATAGGGCGAAGTCCAGTAGTCATCGCCATCTAAGAAAGCAATGTACTCTCCTCGTGCATCCTTTAGACCCCGATCCGCAATCCGTCCATCGCCAAGACGCACAGGCGACAGCAGCAGGCGAATGTTTTCAGCATGGGCAGCCGCATATTCTTGAACTACCTCGCGGGTCCCATCAGTCGAGCAATCATCATTGATCAATATCTCGAACTCAAAATCTGTTTTCTGCGCAAGCGCACTGTCCAGTGCCGGCCGGATGAAGTGGATCTGATTGTAGGCAAACACTAACACGGTAACTTTCACTTGGCGCTCCCGGAAGCGGCGACAGAATGGAACGGTCTTTTCCAACGGGTTTGTATTTCAGTACCATTCTCTACAACAAAACGCAAGAAGGCACAGATGGCGCGTATCTGGTCAAGCCCTATCGCCATACCCGTAGGCAGGCACAGCATGCTTGCGCAAGCGTGTTCTGTTCGCGGGAGGCGATGTTCAGTGCCCGGATACAAGGAGCGATATGGCTCCATCCGATGGCATCCTGGGTAGAAGTACCGGCGCACAAGAATCCCTTCTGTTTGTAACAGAGTGTGAAGCATNNTCGGTATTCGAGATAGTTATTCCTGTTCGCCGCTATGATTTCCTCTATATGATCGAGCGACACGAGCCCCATAACCGCTTCAATTTCATTCATTTTTCCGTTAATGCCCAGGGCGGACACTTCATCTTCACCGCTGAACCCGAAGTTGCGCATGGCCCGACAAGAATCCGCAAACTCGCTGTCATCGGTGACAACGGCTCCGCCTTCAAAAGTGTTCACGAATTTTGTGGCGTGAAAGCTAAAGACTTCCGCTCGACCGAAACCACCCACCATGGCACCATCACGACTACAGCCGAAGGCGTGTGCGGCGTCGAATAGCAGAGCCAAATGATGGCGCCTACATATGGCGGTCAGCGCCTCCACATTGCATGTATGTCCCCAAAGGTGAACTCCAATGATGCCTGTCGTTCTCGGCGTTATCAATTCTTCAACCCGCTCTGGGGCTAGACAAAAGCTCTCATCAATATCGCAGAAAACAGGCGTGATGCCCATCCATTGCAGCACATGCGCCGTGGCCACAAACGTAAACGACGGAACAATAACTTCGCCGGTCAACTTGGCAGCACGGACCGCGATTTCCAGTGCGGTGGTCCCATTGCACATGGCAACGCAGTGCCTGACGCCTGAGATTTTGGCAATTCGCCGCTCAAATTCTTGCACTCTGGGTCCATTATTGGTTAGCCAGCGAGTCTCGAGCACATCGCGTATACCCGCCAGCAGCTCTGCCTGATTGCACACGTTTGGCCGGCCGACATGAAGATACTCGCGAAAAAGGGGCGCACCTCCAAAAATGGCGAGTTCGTCCAGAGATAGTTTCCGAGGAAGATTACCGGTAGCTGCCGAATGAGCGTTCACTTGCGACTTCCGATCCGTTTAGAGATTTGACAACATTGAAGGGGTGATTTTTCTAACGCCAACTGAATTTGCGACTGCAAAACCCTTGCGGAGCCCGAATTCGACGAGCGACTAAAGTACCGAGGTGGCGCGACTGCATTTGATGGACTCAGTTGGGAAGAACCTGGAATTTCGTGAAACCCACTTGCTTAGGCAGCTAAAGCCATCTGAATCTTGTGTTTTCAGTAGGATTGGGGTACCCTTGCTGCATGAAACCTCTTGTGATATTTGGAATCGGCGCTGCCGCCAAATTGGCATACTATTACTTCGAACACGACAGCTCTTATCCTGTGGCCGCCTTCACCGTTGACGCCTCGTATATTACAGAGGCTACTTTCCAGGGTCTGCCAGTGATCGCGTTCGAGGAATTGGAAGCGAGTTTTCCGCCTGACCAAACTGCAGTGTTTGTTGCCATGGGCATCCAAAAAGTGAATCAGCAACGTGCTGCCAGGGTAGCCGAGGTGGAAGCTCGAGGCTACGAACTGGCCAGCTATTTGAGCACAAAGGCCTATGTGGCCGACGATTTTGTTCTCCAACCCAACACTTTCATCATGGAGGGCGTAACCATGGAACCGGAAGTGACCGTGGGACGAAATACGCTTATCGGGCCGAAGACCTTTATTGGAATTCGAAGCCATATTGGCGATCATTGCTGGTTTGTCGCGGCGACCATCGGCGAGTCAGTCACCGTTGGAGAATATACTTTTATCGGTCTTAATGCGACCATTTCCTCGCACGTGGCGATCGCCCCAAGCAACGTGATCGGAGCCGGCGCCTTGATTTTGGCGAATACGAAGGAGTTCTCGGTTTACAAAGGAAATGCAAGCGAAAGGTCGAGAGTACCGAGCCATCGGCTTTTCCGTATCTGACTATTCCCGATAGGTAGGGTGTCCTACTGCTCTAACATGGATTCAATGTATTCATTACCGCGAGAGTCGTGTTCTGACTTACAGCTTCGGTCTTGATCAACCGCCCAGTATGACTGGCTTCTTCGCCAGTTCCTGCAACACCGTCGTGGTCCAGCGGATACCGGGGCGGACGGCTCCAGGCCATTCGCCATAGTAACCGCCACGAAGGATGAGTGAGTCGGCCACCTCAAATGCCAGCAGGTCAGGACATACCAAGGGAATTTCGGACTCGCTTAACATCACGAAGAACTCGATGCGGTGCATACCTCTATTGAGCAAGTCTCCTGGAATCTCGCCAGCGAATCTAATTAACGCAGCGGGGTGAGAATCAAAATCCACAGTGCCGGTGCTGAAAACATGAACTCCATACTCGTTATAGAGGTTGAAGCCGCAGGCGAAGCGCAATCCAGCCTTGAAGTTCCAGACCTCAAACTCGATGAGCAACGGAGTTTGAACTGTGATGCAGGCGCTTTTAGCTCCCGAAAGCGGCTGCACTGCTCCGCGCCGCAGACGCACAAGTTGATTACCGGGAGCCTCCGCAGGATCTTCATAAACTATCTCGGTGGTAGTTATGCGCACGTTCTGCAGGTAGTCTGAGATGACCGCGGCAGGACGGCCCTCCGCAACTACGCTCCCGTGGTCCAGCAACAGCGCGCGCTGGCATAGAGCCTGGATTGCCAAGAGATTGTGGCTGACAAACACGACGGTGCGTCCTCCGCTGGCGGCATGCTTCATTCTGCCGAGACACTTCTCCTGGAAGGCTACATCTCCGACTGCCAGCACCTCGTCCACAAAAAGTATCTCTGTCTCAAGGTGTGCGGCGACAGCAAAGCCCAGACGCACGTACATGCCGCTTGAGTAATGCTTGACCGGTGTGTCGAGGAACTTTTCCACTTCCGCGAAAGCTACAATTTCGTCGAAATTGCGGTCGATCTCGGCTTTACGCATTCCCAGAAGCGCGCCATTCAGGTAAATGTTTTCGCGACCCGTCAACTCGGGATGAAAACCGACGCCCACTTCCAGCAGGCTTCCAAGCCTCCCGTGAACCTCCGCATACCCTTCTGTCGGCTCCGTGACCTGCGCAAGAACCTTAAGAAGAGTGGACTTCCCTGCCCCGTTGCGGCCGATGATGCCGACGGCCTCGCCTTGCCTGATTTCAAAATCGACGTTTCTCAAGGCCCAAAGAATATCTGCTTCAGGGGCACGGCCACGGGGCCTGAAGCCACGCATCAAGCCAGCGACCGCGCGCAAAGGGGCGCGGAACCCGTTCATAATCGAGTCCCGCAGAGACTTGTATCTGACTTGGGTCCCGATGCGGTATCGCTTTCCCAATCCAACTGCGCGTATGGCAAGATCGCTCATGAGTTACCCAAAGTGCAAAAAGCAGCCGATTGCTAAATTACGTCGGCAAATGTACTTTCAAGGCGGCGAAAATAAGTCAATCCGCCCCACAGGAGAACCAGAACCATGCCCAGCGATGCAAACAGCGGAGCCAGCGAAGTGGGGGCAGTCCCCAACAGCGACCACCGGAAACCTTCCACCACGCCGGCCATGGGATTCAGTCCGTAGAGGAATCGCCATTTAATTGGAACCAGGCTGCTGGAGTAAGCAATCGGGGTGGCGAACATCCAAAATTGCGTCAAGAATGGAATCGTGTAGCGAACGTCGCGATACTCGGCCGTCAGCGCCGCCAGCCAAACGCCGACCGATAATGCCGCCAATACAGCGAGCCCAATGAAGAGCGGCAATAGAAGGATAGTGGCCCTCGGAACAATTCCATAAACAATCATCATGCCCAGCATCATTACAAATGCCACGGAAAAGTCGACCAGAGCAATAAATACCGGAACTACGGGTATGATCAGCCTGGGGAAATAAATTTTCGTAATCAGATA
>PLOG01000093.1 GCA_003142935.1 Acidobacteriaceae bacterium | reverse complement strand
TGTGCGCCGATGTAACCGTCTTGCGAGGCGACATCGGTGATGGCCGCGTTGAGCGCTGTCAGCGCGGACTTGGCATTTGTCGAGTTGGTCAGGTCGCTGGAACTCAGCGATTGGCCGGCCGCATCCGAGTAGCTGATGGTGGCGATGCCGCTGCCCTTCAGATCTTGCGAGGTGAAGGTGGCGGCCGTCTGGGCGGTAGTCTGGTCAAGAACCGCGTGGGTGCCGTTGGAGAGGCCCGTGTTGTAGGCCGCGCCGGCAGTATAGCTGAGCGTGGAGTTGACGGTGGTGTCGGTCAGGCTGGTGAGCCCGGTGGGTCCGGAGGAGACGTTGACGGCTCCGCCCGTGCCTTCCGTGCTGGAGATCAGCTTGATTGTCCCGAAGGACAGGTTTCCGGTGGTGTTGGGAACCCACTGGGCATCGATGCCCAAACTCCCGGTGGTCTGAGCGTTGGTGTGGATGTAGTTGATCAGGCCCTGGACCGTCGCCGCCTGTCCGCTTGCGGTGACCGCGGCCATGGTTACGCTTTGGTTTGCCGCGGTTCCAACGTTGAAGACCAGTGCGCCGCTCAAGGTATCGTTCTGGCCCGCGACTATTGCCGTGGAGTTCAAATAGGAGCCTGCCGTGACATCGGTAAGGCTATTCGAGTTGGTGGCAATGGAGCCGCCGTTGGCAACCGTCTGTGTGAAGGTCAGGCCGGATGCATTGGCCTGTGCCGCTACGTGCAAGGTGGTGGACTGAGCGGAGACCATGGAAGCAAGACCTGACAGGTTGTTCGCGTAGGTCGCGCCGTTGGTTGACTGGGTGTAGAACTGGTTGGTTCCGTTTGCGCCCGAGCCTACCGTGAAGGTGTCGGTCGTCGCGCTCGCCTGATCCACCAGGGAGTTGCCGGTGATCGCGACGGGGTTTGCGCCCGTCTCGTTGCCGGTGAGCACGATGCCGCCATTACCTGTGCCGTCCGCGTTGGCGTTCCATTTGGCGGTTACGCCGCTGCTGTCGGCGGTGCCGATGGCAGAGTTGTTGATGTCGCTGACAAGCGTCTGCCAGTTGGAGCCCGCCGCCGCCGTATAGGAGTAGGATGCTGCGCCGCTGGTCAAGGTGATCGATCCGGTCAGGGAATCGGTCGAGGCAGCTGCCGCGCCGGAATCGAGCGCGGAGACTGTCGCCGAGCCTCCGCCGGCCTGCGTTTGGGTTTCTCCTACGTTTGTACCAACTATGGAATCTTTCAGAGTGATGCCGCCCGTCGTGTAGGTCACCGAACTCTGGGCGTCCCAGTTGTTGGTCAGCACCATGCCCGGGTCACCCGCTCCGCCCCCGGTTGCGGACCACGATGCGGTCACGCCGTAGGGGTTGGACTTGCCGATGCTCGAGCTGTTGATATCCGTGATCAGCGTCTGCCAGGTATCGGTGCCGGCGGCGGCAGCCGTATATGTATACGACTGGCCATTCACCGCAAACGTCGCCGAGGAGTTCGCCGTCAGAGTATCGCCCACCAGATCAGTTGCTCCACCTCTGAATCCAGTGATGGTTGGAGCGCCGTTGGCGCCCGCCGCCACCACTTCGCCCGGGGTTGGAGTTGTTGAGTTATGGGCGCTGATATTGTTCAGGGACTGGTCCGTGAGGGTGCTTGCGTTGATCGTGACGGTGGTTGGGCCGTTGTAGTTGTTGGTGAGTACGATGCCGCCGTTACCGGCGCCGCCCGCACTTGCCGACCAGCTCGCTGTGACGCCGGTCGCCACGCTCGAGCCCACGGTAGCGGAGTTGTTGATGTCAGTCGCCAAAGTCTGCCAGGTATCGCCAGCCGCCGCGGTATAGCTGAAGGTGTTTCCCGCATTGGTGGTGAAGCTGAAGGTGGTGCCGGACGTCAGCACATCTTGCGAAGAGGTCGAGCCCGCCGCATTGATTTGGGTGGTAGACGCAAGACCTACGGCAACACCGTTGGTGCCGGAGTCGAGGCCGACGTTATTGCCTCCGTTGGTCACCGTGATGCTGCCGGCCATGGTATCGCTGGTGGCAATGGTTGTGCCGCCCGTGGTGATGTTGTCGCCGGCATTGATGCCGGTCACGCCGGTCAAGCCGTTCGTCGTCGAGCCCGCCGCCATCGCGGAGGTAACCGACAGCGGAGTCGAAATACCGTTACCGACGGTCGGGTCGACGGTCGTCAGCGTAATGGCGCCCGTATACCCCGACATGCCCTGCAGGTAGATTCCGCCCGTGCCGATGCCCGGAGCCGAAGCCTGGAAGGTGAGGCCGCCCGTATTGAGGGCATTGTTTTGTCCACCCGTTTGGGTGGAGTTGATGGCATTTACCAGGTCCTGCACCGTGGTGCCGCCCGTGTAAATCGCGTTGTTGACATATTGGGGGGTGGTCGCTCCCGGATTGTTCCCCATGACGAAGGTCTGAGAGGTTTCGTGGTAGGCGATCGTGATCGCACCGTTTAAGGTCGACCCCGCGTCACTGATGTTGGCGCCGCTTAGTTGAAGGACCGCCGTGCTCGCGGTGGCCACATCCGTCGTGTTGATACTGGTTTGGGTTGCGGCCCCGGTAATGGTGTGTGTACCGTCTTTGAAACCGGCTCCGACTGCGGCAATCACGTTGCTCGTATCCGCCCCCGTCAGCACAATGCCGCCATGACCGCCACCGTCGGCGTTAGCACTGAAGGCAGCCGTCACGCCGAGGTTAGCGGAATTGATTTTGCTAACCAGGGTGTTGTAGTTGTCCGTGGTGCCGTTCAGGGCAAAGGTGCTGACCCCGTGGGGTCCCGTGATCTGAACCGAGCCGCTCAGAGCATCGTTCGCGCTTACGCCGTTCTGGCCATCGGACAGCCCGTAGATCTCCTGCCGGCCGTTGCCGGCTGCAGCGCTGCTGGCTGCAGTCGACCCGCCTGCGTTTGTGTCGGTCATCGCAGCGACCGACAGGTTATCGGCGGCGCCAACTCCGGAATCGACTACCAGGATGCCGCCATTTCCTCCATTCACATTCTGATCGAAAGACGCCGTGAGGTCCTTGCCCGCGGCAGCGTTGATATGCGCGATCAGATTTCCGATGGTGTTATCCCCGGCTCCGCTCGTATAAGTGCCGCCGGATCCAACTATGGCGAAACTGCCTACAGCGCCGGCAAGAGTGTCAATCGACGCGTTTGCGACACCCGTCCCGAAAGCCACGACGCTGACGGTGTTCTGAGTCAGACCGTGTCCGGCTGTTGAATCGGTAAGTCCGTTTGCGACCGTCATTACATTGGTCGAATCGGTTGAAGTCAGCTCGAGTCCGCCTTTTCCAGCGCCGTCGAGAGTGGCATTCCAACTGGCGGACACGCCAACATTGGCGTTGTTGATGTCGCTGATCAGCGAGGTGTAGGTGTCAGAAGGGCCCATCGTAAAGGTGGCGCTTGCTCCCTGCGAACCGGTAATCTGGAACGTGCCGGTCAGAGTGTTTCCCGCCACGGCGGCTACCGCGGCTCCCGCGTTTGTTGCTGAAAACGCCATGATCTGCGGTTGGCCGCCGCCTGGTACGCCGCCCAACGAGGGGCTATACAGGTTGAGTGCGGTACCTGTTGTTGCGGAACTCAACGTGCTGGTGGCCGAAACATTTTCGCCGGTCACCGCGGCTTGGGTTGCGGCGATGGCGGTGGTGGCTCCGCTGGTCGCATATTTGCCGCCAGTCCAGATGCCGGAGTTCAATTGCAGGCCGTTGGAGGTTACGGTGGCATAGACGCCCAGCGTCCCAGACTTGGCATTGATGGTGTCCGCCAGGTTGCCCAGCGTGTCGCCCTGGTTCCCGCCATTCTGGTTTCCCGTGTAGTAAGTATTGAGGTTTGGGGCTGTGTTGTCGGTGCCCGCGCCCACCGTAAAATTCAGGGTCTGGGGGTTAGCGGGGTTGCTGTTGGTGATGCTGATGCTGCTGCCCGCCGAGAGCAGATCCGAATACAGTTCGGTGCCGCTGCCGGTGCCCACGGTGACCGTGGAATTCACGCCAGTCACGGCCTGGGTGCCCACGGTATCGGTTCCCTGGGCCTGGACGGACACGATCTGGCCTGTGCCGCCGGACGCAAAGATGGGCGCCTGCGGGGTGCCGCTGGTTGTGGCTACGCTCAGCGCGCCGCCGCCGGCGTTGTCGGAGAGCTGCAAGCTCTGGGTACCGTCGCCGTTGGTGATGACATTGGCGGCAACGTGGCTGCCGGTGTTGGTCGCAATGGCGCCGGCTAGCGTGGCCAGCGTGTTGTTGGTGGAGCCGATGACGATTTGGCCGTAGGTGGTGCTTCCATCTGTGATGGTGAGCGTGGAACCTTGGGCCAGCGTAGCGCCGGCGGCCAGGCCGCTCAGATTGAGGGTGCCGCTGGTGCTGGAGGCGCTGGGATCGACGCCTGCGGAGATGAGGCCGCCGGTGATCTCGATGCCGGTTTGAGAGCCGCCGCCCTGGACGCCCGCCTGGGTCTGGGTGGCGAAGGTGGCCGTGAGTCCGAGGCCGGCGTTGTTGATGGCGCTGATCAATCCGTTGGAAGTGTTGGCGTAATTGGAACCAGCGCCTACGGTGACGGAGGTGGTGGCTGTGGTGTTGGAGCCGGATCCGCCGGGCACGGCATAGGTGACGTTCAGGTTGGTGGTTCCACTAACGCCGCCGTTCAAGTAGTCGGTGGCAGCCGCGTTGGCGGTGCTGCTGGACAGGTTCAGAAATACGTTGTTCGAGCCGTTGCTGTAAGCCATTACGCCGCCCGTATCGCCGACGTTGGACGAGGACAGCGACGCGATGTTCAGGGCATCGATCGAAGCGCCTGCCGTGGATGAGTCGCCCGTGTAGATGTTTACTGGGCTGGCTGCGCCAAAGACCGTCTGGCCGTTGTACGTGGTGGTCGCGCCGATGTTATTGATCTCGGAAAGAATCGATTGATACTCAGAGTTCGCCGCCGCATCCTGCGAATTGTTGAGGGTGCCGTTCGAGGCTTCGGTAGCCAGCGTCACGGCCCGGTTGAGCAGGTTCGTCACTTGCGAGAGCGCGCCATCGGCGACCTTCAACAGGCCTACACCTTCACTGGCGTTGGTTTGCGACTGGGCCAGGGCCATGGAGTTGGCCTGCAGACCGTCAACGAGCGAAAGGCCGGCTGCGTCGTCCGCGCCGGAGTTGATCTTTGAACCCGAAGACAACTGCTGCAGCACGGTATTCAGGCTGTTGCTGGTGTTGTTCAGGTTGTTTTCCGCATACATCGCGCTGAGATTATTTAATACACCCAGGGACATGGGGTACTCCTTGTGGGATGCGTGGATTTACGGTCCTTTCAAGAAGGCGTCCCCATTTTTGTTCAACCCTGGGTGGCTGTCTCCGGTGCAGGAACCGTCGCATCTGGCCCCTTCTTCGGCGTGGGTTTTTTGGACTTTACGAAGACTCGCTTTGTGTCCTGACCGGGACAGTTCCCGCATTTTCGTTCTAATCTTTTAACCTTTCCCGCGCGTTGCCGATAACCCCCATGAAGGAGTTCCACGGCCATGATCGAACTCACGCGCCTCAACGGCAATGCAATGATGCTGAACAGCGATTTAATCAAGACTGTCGAGGCCTCTCCCGACACGATGCTGACGCTCATCAATGGAGAAAAGCTGATTGTGCGCGAACCCCGCGAAGAGGTTACCGAGCGGGTACTGGCTTATCGCGCGCGCTTGCTGTCGCTGGTGGCGCGCCGGCTTCCCTCTTACGATGGCCTGCAACGCGTAGTGTCCATTGCCAGCCTCGACGTTGCCGAGGAGCCGGCTGCTCCGCAGCCCAAGCTGCTCGGCCCCTTGACGGACGACTAAGACAAGAGATTTCTGCTTCCGCATCGGGCCTGTTTAGGAGCCATTCATGGACAAATCGAGTATTGTCGGAGTCCTCCTGGCGGTTTTTGGGATTCTGGCCGGACTGGTGCTGGAGGGCGGCAATCTGGGCCAGATCCTGCAGCCAACCGCGGCGCTGATCGTTCTGGGCGGCACGATGGGCGCTGTACTGCTGCAGTTTCCCATCGGCACGGTGATGGCGGCATTCCGCAGCCTCGCGCACGTATTTTCCGCGCCGAAGAAGCAGAACGACGAGCTAATTAACCTGTTGCTCTCCTTTGCCAACAAGGCTCGCCGCAACGGCGTCGTCTCCCTGGACGCCGACTTGAAGACCCTCCACGATCCGTTTCTGAAGCGGGCGCTGATGCTGGCTGTGGACGGCACCGACCCCAGCGAACTGCGCAAGATCATGCGCGTCAGCCTCGACTCCACCATGGAGAGAGAGGAGCAATTGCCCATGGTCTTCGAGTCGGCCGGCGGATTCTCGCCCACCATTGGAATTCTTGGAGCCGTGCTCGGCCTGATTCAGGTGATGGGGCATCTTGACAACATGGCGGAGGTGGGGCGCGGCATCGCCGTAGCTTTTGTCGCAACCATCTACGGCGTGGGCCTGGCCAATCTTTTCTTTCTGCCCTTTGCCGGCAAGATGCGCATTCGCATTCGCGACGGACAGCGGCACCGCGAGATGATGCTCGAAGGAGTCATCTCCATCATCGAGGGCATGAATCCGCGCATGCTGGAAGTGAAGCTGGCCGGCTATATGCATGACTCCACTACGGAGAAGCCCGCGAAGAGGGAGTTTGCGGCATGATCAGGCCCGCCGACAGGAGGCGTCCCAGCCAAGATCGCTGGCTGATCTCCTATGCCGATTTCATCACGCTGCTGTTTGCGGTTTTCGTTGTTCTCTACGCCGCATCGCAGGCCAATAAGAAGCAGGGCGAGGTGTCCGAGTCGATCGACTCCGCGTTCAGCGCCCTGAGCATTTTTTCCGGCGCCTCGCGCGGCGCGAAGAACGGCGCAGCAGTTTCCGATGGCTCCTTGAATGTTGTGATGGGCGAGGAGGTGCTGTCTCCCGCCAAGGTGAAAGACGATCTCAATCGCCTCGACCGCGAACTCCAGCAAACCCTCTCCAAACAGGTGGCCGCGCACTCTGTCTCCATCCAGATGGGCCGCGACGGGCTAGTCATCAGCCTGCGCGAAGCCGGCTTTTTCGCCTCCGGCTCCGCGACGCCTCAGCCCCAGACACTCGACACGCTGCGCCAGATCGCCGCCTCGCTCAGCCGCACGCCTTACGATCTGCGCGTCGAAGGCCACACCGACAACATTCCCATCCACACCACCGAATTCAACTCCAACTGGGAACTCTCGACGGCCCGCGCCACCAGCATCGCGCGCACTATGCTCGATCTGAAGGCCATCCCCGCCGACAGGCTTTCCGCCGCCGGCTACGCCGAGTTCCACCCCGTAGCGGGCAACGATACCGCCGAAGGACGCGCGCAAAACCGCCGCGTCGACCTGGTGGTGATGCCCCGCAGCAATGTCAATTTCTCCCAGGCCGGCCCCTCGCCGTCAAGCGGCTCATGGCGAAAAATTACCGACGGCAACTAGCGCAGGCCGCATAAATAAGTGCTTCATCGGCGTCGTGCCCTGACACAATCAGGTGAAGCTGTTATTGATGCGCAATGCCTAAGCTTCGTCGCACCTGCAGAACTCCCATGCTCCCAGATGCCTTCGCATCCGTTCGCTTCGGAAGCGTCTCCGAATCACGCTTTGCACCTTAAGGCCGGTATCGAGCGTCTAAAATCAGGGCAGGGCACAGGGTTTGCAGACTGTCCCGCGAAGTTGGCTGCACGAGTTTGCAACCTGGAGATCACACGATGGCACTGATGAAGACATCCAATCCGGCACTGGGCGCGAATACCTTTAGCAATATTTCCGATGCGCAGTATGGAGGCCTGATCGACGCCGCGGACCGGATGACGCTCAATGGCACCGTGAACAAGACCGGCATTCTGCTCATCTGCGCCATCGCCACCGCAGCCTGGACGTGGCACTTGTTTCTTCCCGAGCACGACATGTCGGCCGTTGCGCCGCTGATGATGCTCGGACTGATCGGCGGATTCATCTGTGCCATGGTCACTGTCTTCAAGAAGCAGTGGTCAGCGGTGACGGCGCCCATTTATGCGCTGCTCGAAGGCCTGGTGCTGGGCGGCTTGTCGGCTTCGATCGAGCTGCGCTATCCGGGCATTGCGATGCAGGCGGTGGGCCTCACCTTTGGCACACTCTTTGTGCTGCTGATTGCCTATCGCTCGGGAATGATCAAGGTGACGCAGAAATTCCGCCTCGGCGTTGTCGCAGCCACCGGCGGCATCATGTTCTTCTACCTGATCGAAATGCTGCTGAGTTTCTTCGGGATTCAGTTCACGACGATCAACGGCGGGGGGCCCATCGGCATCGGTTTCAGCCTGATTATCGTAGGCGTCGCGGCCCTCAACCTGGTGCTCGACTTCGACTTCATCGAGCAAGGAGTGCAGTCCGGCGCTCCCAAATACATGGAGTGGTACGGCGCCTTCGGGATCATGGTCACGCTGGTCTGGCTCTATCTCGAAATCCTGCGCCTGCTCTCCAAAATGCGCAGCAGAAACTAACACTACAGTTGTGCTTGCTTCAGGCCGCCCCGATCCGGGCCAAAAGGCCTTGTCGTTTTGGCCATTTTTCAGGGGGTTAAAACCCCCTGCTCCCTCCGCAACCGCGATCTACAACTGTAGTCCTAGGCGCGCCCCGCGAAGTGCGCTTCGATCTCTTCGAGCGTCTTGCCCTTGGTCTCGGGCATAAAGAGTGCCGTCACCAGGAAGTACACCACCGTGAAGCTCGCAAACAGGAAGAAAATCGACGAGTAGCCGTGCTTGCTCACAAAGGGCAGAAAGACAGCGGCCAGCGTAGTGGAAACCAGCTGATTGAGACCCAGCGCAATGCTCATCCCGTTGGAGCGGATGCGCGTGGGCATCAGCTCACTCAGCGCCAGCCACACGCATACCCCCGGCCCCAGCGCATAAAACGCTATGAACATGTAGAGGCCCAGTGCGACCAGCCGGCCGTGACTCGCCTCCGGCACGCGCCCAATCAGCGCCTTCTCTATCTTCAGCGGAGCGGTCTGCGCGGCCGCGAAATTGGCGAAGGGATTCTTAAACAGCGCTTCAATCTTGTTGGAGGGAACGCAGGAAGCACGCGTAATTTCGATCGGCAGCGCCGCCACGTCATCGGAACGCACAAAGCTGGTGGCCGCCGTGAAATCGCCGTAAGAGTAGATGATGGCCAGCGAAGCGCGATCGCTCTGGATCTCGCTGCCCGTATATCCCGCGGCGGCAAGCAGCTTGCTCGCTTCGCCTCGATCGAAGTGCAGGGTGAGCTGCTGGCCGGGCTCAACCAGTTGTTGCACCAGTTGGCGCGTGTCGATACTTGCCTTCTCTGTGCGCAGGAACAGCGTCCCTATAGCGATCAGCGCGACGAAGATGCCGCTGGTGCCCAGGATGAACAGAAACCTGCGTCCCTTGCGATCCACCAGCATTGTACCCACGGCGCTCATAAGAAAATTTACGACCGTGAAGACCACGTAGCCCCAGTGGGCATGAAGGTCGGAGAGCCCGCTCTGCAAAAGAATGCTGGTGTTGAAACCAATCAGCGAGTTGACTCCAGTGGCCGTGTTGCAAGTGAGAATCACGCAAGCCAGCAGAAACGGAATCGCATACTTCTTCTGCAAAATCGAATCCCGAATCTTCACGCCAGGCTTTGCCTCGCCCTCATGCGCAATCGCCGCCATCTCTTCAATCTCGATGGCCGCCTGTCCCGAACTCCGCGAGCGAAGCAGAGCGGCGTGGGCGCGCAGCGCGGCTCCGCGCCGGAAGAGCCAGCGCGGCGACTCGGTCACGAACAGGCAGCCCAGCACAAACAGCACTCCAGGAGGCATCGAAACCCAGAAGATGCGCCTCCAGGCCTGGTTCTTGAATGCGAGCACCTCGGCGACATCGGCGACCTTCGACACCGCCTCCACGCGGTAGCTGTAATAGATTCCGACCAGCGCCGCGGCAACAATGCCCAGCGTAAGCATCCACTGGAAGATCGCGGTTCCCTTGCCGCGGTTGGATGCCGCCAGGCACTCGGCCAGGTAAAGCGGGACCACCACCCCGATCAAGCCGCCGCTGATGCCCTGCAACAGCCTTCCGAAGAACAGCGGCCCATATCCATGCGACAGCGCAATCACCGGGACGCTGACAACAAACGTAAGGCCGCTCAGAATCATCAGCGGCTTGCGTCCCATCCAGTCCGCCAGGATGCCCGCAAACAAGGTAGAGAAGACGGTGCCCAGCAACACTGCCGCCACAATTACCGAAAGCTCGGCGGCTGTCAGCCTCGAAGTCGCTTCCAGGTAGGGCAGCGCCCCGCCGATAATGCCTACGTCGATGCCGTACAGCAAGCCGCCCAGTCCCGCCACCAGCAGGAGAAAGCCGTTGTATCTGCGTATCGCAGCGGAATGATCCGTCATTACAGCGCCGTTTGCGGTCATCGTTGTCAATCCTCTTTGCCGGTACAGTCCAGTACTACAGTTACACTTGCTTCAGGCCGCCCCGGTCCGGGCCTAAATGCCCTGTCGTTTTGGCCATTTTTCAGGGGGTTAAAACCCCCTGCTCCCTCCGCAACCGCGATCTACAACTGTAGTACCAGGGCTTGGCCCCGCGGAAACGTCGTGCCCAACCGATCTTATTCGATTGCAGAAAAGGTATCAGCACGCACGCACGGTCTACAATGGTCGTGTCGATTTTAAATGCTTATCTCTCTAAGGTGAAACTGCTCGGGATGTCGAATCAAAGCCACTTTCCTTTGCCTTTCTTCTCTCGCCGCGCGATGCGCGAAACCCTCATGCTGCTATTTGCATGCTCCGCCCTGTCCGCCGCGCAGACCCAGGTCCACCTTTTGCCAGCGCCCCGCGAGGCCCACTTTGGCGCGGTCACCTCGCTGCCGGTAAAGATCGCAGTCACCGTGCCTGGGAGCGATGCGGCAGACGAATTTGCCGCAGCCGACCTGGAAGAAGCCATTCGACAAATCGTCTCAAACGGGCAAAGCGACTCCAACGCGCAGGCTGCGGCTCATCCCGGTACGTCGCGAACCAATGCGGCTCCAGCTTATCGGGTGGTTCTGTTGCGGACAAATGCCGTCGCCGCCAAAGCCCTGCTGAAACGAACCGGCCTGGCCTTCGATGCGGCCATGGACTCTGAAGGCTATGTGCTCGTCATCGAGCCCCACGAAGCCAATATCGTCGCCTCTTCCAGCGCCGGCATCTTTTACGGCGCGCAGACCTTGAAACAGTTGCTTCCGCTTCCCGGCGCCGCGCGCGAAATGCCCACCGGCACTGTGCGCGACTGGCCGGCCATGCGTTATCGCGGCGTTCAGGACGATCTCTCCCGCGGCCCTGTTCCCACGCTCGCCTACCAGAAGCATCAGATTCGCGTTCTCGCCGCCTTCAAGGCCAACATCTATTCGCCCTACTTCGAGCACACGCTGCTCTATCCCAACCAGCCCCTGGCCGCGCCCCCCGGCGCCGCGCTCACCCCCGCCGAAGTGAAAGAACTGGTGGCCTACGCTCTCAAATATCACGTCACCATCCTGCCCGAACAGGAGGCCTTCGGCCATCTCCACCACGTGCTCAAGTACGACCTTTACCAGGATATCGCCGAAACGCCCAACGGCCATGTTCTTGCCCCCGGCCAGCCCGGCACGCTGCCGCTGATCAAAGACTGGTTCACCCAAATCGCCCAGGAGTTTCCCTCGCCGTTTGTGCACATCGGCGCCGACGAAACCTGGGATCTGGGAAGGGGCCGCACCGGGCAGCAGGTAGAGGCGCTGGGTTACGGCCCGGTCTACGTTGCTTTCCTCAAGCAGATTCACGATGAGCTTGAGCCTTTGCACCGCCGCCTGCTTTTCTGGGGCGACATTGGCGGCGCAGACCCTGCCGCCGTTGCCGGACTGCCCAAAGACATGATCGCCGTGCCCTGGAATTACTGGATCGCCACCGGCTTCGACAAGATGATAGAGCCCTTTGCCAAGGCCGGCATCGAGACCTGGGTAGCTCCCGGCGACGCCAATTGGAACGAAGTCTATCCGATCGCGAGAACCGCGCTCTGGAACATTCAGGGCTTCATCCGCGCCGGTCAGCGCCTGGGGTCCACCGGAGCCATCAACACCGTGTGGAACGACGATGGCGAGGGCCTCTTCAACCAGGATTGGTACGGCGTGCTGTTTGGCCCGGTGGCCTCCTGGCAAGCGGGCGAGAGCCCCATTCCCGATTATCAGGATGCCTACGGACCGGTCTTCCACGGCGACTCTACCGGCAAGATCAACGAAGCCGAGAAAGAGCTGATGGCTGCCCAGGAGGCCCTCGGCAAAGCCAATTCCGGCTTCAACAGCGACGGTCTTTTCTGGCTTGACCCGTGGAGCGCCCAGGGCCAGCAAGTTTCGGTAAAGCTGCTACCGGTTGCAGTGGATCTGCGTTTGCACGCCGAACGCGCCATCGTGTTGCTGGCCCAGGTGCATCAGGCCAACCCCGAACTGAAAGAGCCCGATGCTTTGACCGCGATGGACCTGGGCGCGCGCCGCCTCGATCTGATCGGCATGAAGTTTGAACTGGCCCAGGAAATCGTCGATTCTTACGCCAAGGCCGTTCAAAATCAGCACGACAAGTCGCAGCAAGCGGTCACCTCAAACATCCTGGGCGAGATCAGCGGCAACAACGGCCGCTACCAGGATCTGCGCGATGCCTATTCTGCCGTGAAGGCTGAGTATTCGCAGGTATGGCTCAGTGAGAATCGCCCTTACTGGCTCAACAACGTCACCGTCCGCTACGATCTTGAAATTGAAAAATGGCAGAAGCGCGGAGCGGTGTTCGAGGAGGGAAGGCGCGACTGGGGACTCGGCAAAGACTTGCCTTCGGCATCGTCGCTTGGTCTTCCGGCCGCGACTGGTTCACAGGTTCCCAGCCAGTAAGACAGCGCCGGCCACCAGGGCCATTGCGGCTCGCTGCAAGCAGGCCATTAACGCATAACCAAGATGGATACCCTGACGCCAATATTTTCGCCGCATCCCTGCGCCGGCGATGCAAACTAGACCTATGCTCAACTTCGAAACCCGGCGAAAGCACCCGACTTTGCTGCTGATCGATGACGACCTTATCAGCCGCGAAGTGACCGCGACGGTGCTTACCATGAGCGGATATCCCGTTCATACCGCGGTGGATGGAGAGCGAGCGCTGGAGATGCTGACCGGGCAGGAATGCGCGCCGGACGTGATTCTGATGGACGCGCAAATGCCAGGTCTGAGCGGAACAGAACTGATCGCGGAGCTACGCACCCGCACCAAAGCACGAGTTTTTGCCATCAGCGGCAGCAATCCGCTGGACACCGTGGCTGCAGCCGCAGACGGCTTCCTGCTCAAGCCATTCGACGCCGAGGCGCTTGAGAAGGCGCTCGAAGGTCACCCCATTCCGGGAGCGATATCCCGGAAATCGCACCTCGATCCCAAGGATCCTGTCATCAGCATTGAAACCCTGGCTCAGTTCCGGGGGATGATGCCCGAAGCCGCGGTGCGCGAGATTTACGCTGCTGTAGCCGCCGATTTAGCGAGGCGCATACAGACACTCGAAGCCGCTATTGCAAGAGGCGACGACGGCGAGGTTCGGCGCATCGGCCACGCCATCAAGGGCGGTTGCGGCATGGCCGGCGCTATCCAGGCCGCCCGTCTGGGAGCCTTGTTTGAGGATCTCCCGGCCGATACCGAGAGTAACCACCTGGATAACAGTATGGCTTTGCTCAGCGATTTGCGTGCCGCCGCCCGGAACCTGGAGCGTATGCTGGAGGCAGAATTACCGGCCTAATTTTGGCCACTTTTCGGAGGCATCCTTTCAAATGGAACGACCGATTCGAATCGTACTGGCAGACGACCACCCTGTAGTTCGCATCGGAGTGCGCAACATGCTTGTCGAGCAGGACGGCTTCGAGGTGGTCGGCGAGGCCACCGACGGCGACGAGGCCATCACCCAGACCCTTGAACTGCAGCCCGACATCCTGCTGCTCGATGTGCAGATGCCGCGCCTCCCCGGTCTGGAGGCCATGCGCGCCATCATGAACGGCACGGCTACGGTGAAGATCCTGCTGCTCACCTCCACCATCACCACGCAGCAGATCATTGAGGCCTTGCACATCGGGGCGCGCGGCATCGTGCTCAAAGACGCCTTGGCCAGCCATCTGCAGACCGCCATCCGCACCGTCTCTACCGGCGACTACTGGATTGGCGGCAAGCGCGTTGTCAACCTGGTCTCGGCTCTCCACGATCTGATGCAACAGGCAGCCGTGCCCCAGCACAAGACCTACGGCCTTACTCGGCGCGAGCTTGAAGTGGTGGGCTGCATTGTTGAAGGATGCAGCAATCGCGATATCGCAAAACAGTTCAACCTGAGTGAAGAGACCGTCAAGCGCCATCTTTCGAATATTTTCGATAAGACGGGAGTCTCCACACGACTGGAACTGGCGCTCTTTGCCATCGCCCACACACTGGTAACGCCGCCGTAGACGGCAAAGCCTTCGAGCAGTTTCAGAAACGATATCCGTTGCCTCGGGGGCTAAACAGGTTGCGGGAATAGGGGTGAATTTGATTCTAGGCGCGAAGTGGAGTTTTGCAGGGGCTAAAGCCCACGCTCATTTTGTGGAATTTGCGGCACGACTGAAGTCATGCCCTGTTACAAAGCATCTGAATGTCTTTGCCCGAATGAGTTTTTTCCGCAGCCTGTAAGGCCCATCGTTTCTTATCTACATTTACGGCACCCTTCGACAAGCTCAGAGCAGGCTTTGAAGCCGTGCTCTTTCAAAGCCAGACCTTCATCAGGGGTTGCTAATCACTGCTCTCAAAAATTCTCCGCGGCGTCACCCTGGAAGTGTCGCAGCACCACGACAATTCCCAGGGCAGCTAACACGCAGATCAAGGCGAACAGAAACACGCTTGCGTACCCGTACATTCCGATAACAGCGCCGGCCAGCGGACCGGTGAGGAAAAAGGAGACATCGGAAAAAGCGGTGTAGACGCCCAGGGCGGTGCCTCGGTTCTGCTCTGTCACCCGCTTGACGGCCTCCACGCCGATGGCAGGAAAGACCAGCGAGAATCCAAATCCGCCCAGGGCCGATCCGGCCATTGCTGTCCAGGGCGAGTGCGCCAGCCACAGCAAAAGCAGCCCCAACGATTCCACCGAGAAACATACCATCGCCACCGGAAACCCGCCGAATCGGTTTATCGTCTGAATAAACAGCAGGCGCGCCACGATAAACGCAACGCCGAAAGCGGTGAGGCAGAGGGCCGCGCCGTTCCAGTTACGGCTGGCATAAAACAGCGTAATGAAGGTGGCCAACACGCTGTAGCACATTCCGCCCAGGGCCAGTCCCATCCCATGCGGTGCAACCCGGCCCATAACCTGGCTGAACGGCAGGTGCACGCCAGGGACGACCGGAACCGGCGGCTTGCGGTAGGCCAGCATCAGGCTGACCGCGCCAACGAGAATCGTCAGTAGGCCGATCGAGGAGAGGCCCCAGCGGGCGTCGAGAACCACGCCCAGCGGCGCTCCCAGCGCCATGGCGCCATAGGTGCTAATGCCGTTGAACGAGATCACCTTGGCGGTGCTTTCCTGCCCGGCGCTGGTAATGCCCCACAAGGTGGATCCCGTCGACCCCAGGCTTTCACCCACGCCCAGAATCAAGCGGCTGACGATTAGAGCGGAAAAACTAAGCCAGGGAATCAAGTGCAGGGCTGAGGCAACCACCAGCATTGCGCCACTGGAGGTGCAGGCGCCCATTCCCCAAAGTACTGAAACTTTCGCGCCGGCGCGATCGGAGATGCGCCCGGCCCAGGGACGGCTGGCGAGGGTCGCGATGTACTGAGTGCTGATCACCAGCCCGGCCAGCATGGCGCTCAAGCCCATCCGCAAATGGACATAAGGCGGCAGCACGGCCAGCGGCAGCCCGATCGACAGGTAGCAGATAAAAGTGAAATAGACAAAGCTGAGAATGTGCCGTGTTCCGGCTCTGCGCTCGGCAGACAGGATATCCTCGGCAGTGGCTGTGACGGAAGAATGCATGAATTATGCCGGTAGTCCTGCGTGACAAGTGGTCAGTCCACAGTATACCGGAAGCCAGTTTTTGACCTTGCCCCAACTTAATCGCTTTGCCTGGCGATCGTCTGTCCGGCAGCCGGCGCTGAAGCAAAGCCAGCCACACGAATCGTGAGCAGCAAGAGACGCAGAATTGCTCCGGTCCGGGTCAACCGCGTCTCAGTAAGATTGCATTTCGCAGCTCATGCCATTTGTCCTCTCGCCTTCGGGGTGATTGTAGTTCGCGGCAGAAGATGCAGGCGAGCGTGCTTGGGCGGCCCGATTCGGCAAAGGCACTAAACTGGGAATATGCCGGAATTTCATGTGGAACATTTCGGATGCAGGGCAGCGCGCGCCGATGGCGAGGCGGTCGGCGGCCGGCTGCGCGCAGCGGGGTTCGACGAAAGTCATCCAGCCGCCGCCGACGTGGTTGTGGTGAATACCTGCAGCGTCACCGCCGAAGCGGACCGCGCCGCTCGCGCCTTCATCCGCCGTACTCACCGGCTCAATCCCGAAGCGCGAATTGTGGTCACTGGCTGCTATGCCCAGCGGGCCCCGGAAGAACTCGCCGCAATGGCCGGTGTGGCCGCCGTGGTCGGCAACAGCCACAAGGCTTTCGCGCCGGAGATTATCCTGGGCCTCACCCGTCAGGCGAGCCCAATCGGAAACGGCGCCGAGCCACCAACCAATCTGGTTAGCCTGCAGTCAATGCTGGCCCGCGGAGCCCCGGCTAACGCTCCCATCTGGGCCGACGACCGCTTCGCCCACTCCTTCATCGAAGAGGCGCAACTTGTTCCCGGAGAGCAGACGCGGCCCAATCTCAAGATCCAGGAGGGCTGCGGCAATCGCTGCACGTTCTGCGTCATCCCCCAGACTAGAGGCTCGTCCAAAAGTTTGCCCCCCGCAGGGGTCTTGCGCCAGGTGGAAGGCTTTGTAGCGGCCGGCGGCAATGAACTGGTCCTCTCCGGGATCAACCTGGGACGCTGGGGAAGGGAACTGCCCGCCTCCGAAGGCTCTCCAAGGCTCACCTTAGCCGCGCTTGTTCGCCAGATCTTCCGCGAGACAAAGCTGCCCCGCCTGCGCCTGAGCTCCATCGAGCCCATGGACTGGGACGCGGATCTGATCGCCCTGATGGCGGAGTTTGGCGGCATCCGCCTGGCGCGCCACGCGCATCTGCCCTTGCAGTCCGGCTCTGACACCGTGTTGCGCCGCATGCATCGCCGCTACCGGCCCTGGCACTACGCGGAAAAGGTGGAAGCAATTCGGCTGGCTGCCGGCCCCGCACTGACCCTGGGCGCAGATGTGATGGTGGGCTTCCCCGGCGAAACCGATGCCGAATTCGAAGAGACGCTGGACCTGATCCGCGCCCTTCCCTTCGGCTATCTGCACCTGTTTCCGTTCTCGCCCCGACCGGGCACGCGGGGATGGGCACTGCACGCGGAATCGCCTGTTGCTCCGCAAGCCGTCGAAGAACGCATGGCTGCCCTCCGTGCCCTGGCAGCCGAAAAAAGCGCGGCGCACCGAAGAGGCTTCGTTGGCCAGGAGCTGGAAGCCATTACTTTGCACACGCCGGCGCCGCTCGCGGAACGGGGCCGCACTTCGGCGCTGACCGAGAATTTTGTGCCCGTCGAAATCGAGGGGCGATGGCCCGCGAACCGGCTGGTGGGCGTGTGGATAGTTGGGTTGAATGCCGAGGGAGAGCTGCAGGCAAACGTGGCGATGGCGAAGCCGGATCAGTAGGTAGCGACGGCGATATCCGTCTGTCCGAAATCGGTTCCCTTGAAGAGCAGCTCCTCGCCGGTATCTTTCGCCAGCGCGTAAGCGATGCAATCGCCGAAATTCAACTGTGCGGGATGTCGTCCTTTGCCAAAGCGCTCAAACGCCATGCGCGCCACCCGTGCCTGCGATTCAGTAAAGGCAATGAGCCGAATTCCGAGCCGGGCAATCAGCAAATCCAAATCTCTCAACCCCTCCTGACCCCTGCGAGCCAGAACCACCATCGATGCCTCAAGAAAACTCGCCGCTGACATACGGCAATCCGCGCTCTCGACGACGGCCACATCGAGGAGTTGGCCCTCGGGTTCCTTAAAGAGGATTGCGATCAAAGCGGAGGAATCGACAATCATGACGGTATCCCGTTCTCGTCGTAACCGAGGATCTCATCCTCGGTTCGCGCGTCCAGCACAGGCAGAGAAGCGCAGTGGTCGGCAATAGCCCGGATATCGGCTAGCAGAGCAGCCTTGTTCTCCCGCTTCCGTTCTTCGCGGGCCAACCGCTCGCGCATGGCAATGGTGACCGCGACCGTGATGGATTCTCCGGTGATGGCGGCCAACCGGCGGGCTAGATGGTCGGCTTCCGGGGCCTTGATGCTGAGCGGCATGGTACCTATCCTCCTTTTTGTCTACCTATATATAAAATACCACTGAATGCCAATTGTGCCAGATGGCTATTTTCCTTCCGGAGTTGTCATTTTTTTGAGATGCTATTCCCGGCATGGATTGGCGCGCGCGCAGGAGTTCTGCTTGAGCATCTTTCTCTGGAATCGCTTGATTTGACTGTAATCCCTTTGTTGAGCGATACCGAGCCAATGCTATACTCAGGGTGCGTTGCTGTGGCCGCGGAGTTTCCGGGATGCGCCCGGATGCGGCTGGCAACGACATCTGGAGGAGTACCATCGCACTCGATAAACGTTCGGCAAAGTCCTTTATCCGCATCAACGACAGAATTCGCGCACGCGAAATCCGCGTCATCGACGAGAACGGCGAACAACTCGGCATTCTGCCTCCCTTCGAAGCTCTGAAGATTGCCCGCGAACGCGGCCTGGACTTGGTCGAAGTCTCGCCCAACGCGGTACCGCCGGTCTGCCGCATCCAGGACTACGGCCGCTTCCTCTACGAGAAGGAAAAGAGCGAACGCGCCGCCAAGAAGAAGCAGAAAGTCATTGTGGTCAAGGAGGTCAAGTTCTCCGTCACCGTGGATGAGCACGACTACCAGACCAAGAAAAATCAGGCGGTGAAGTTCCTGGCCGGCGGAGACAAGGTAAAAGCCAGCCTGCGCTTCCGCGGGCGGCAGATGGCCCATCGCGAACTGGGCTACGCCATTGTGAACCGGCTGATTCAAGACATCGGCGACGCCGGCATTGTGGAATTCATGCCGCGCATGGAAGGCACCATTCTGCATGCGATCCTGGCGCCTACAAAAAAGCAGGAAGCCCCCAAGCCCAAGGCCGCCGCTGCTCCGCAGGTCAGCTCACCGGTGGCGCAGGCGTAGCTCTATTAACATTCGGAACTGCAAGGGCCGCCCGCTTGGGCGGTCTTTGTTTTTTGGTCGCGCGCGATGCTGAACGCGCCGTCACCCATCGATTTGCAGAAGCACCGCCGCTGCTGCGATGATCGCTGCGAAGTTTCTTGCCAGAGGAATCCAAGCATGAGCAGAAATGAAATCCTTCTTGCCGCGGTAACGGCCTTATCTTCGACAGTTCTTGCACAGCCATCTGGCTGGCCGCCGTCGCCCGATCACTTGACCATACCGGTATGGCCCGGCGCAGCGCCTGGCGCACCCACGAACCTGCCACCCGAAGCCGACCTGACCACCGCCAAGGACAACGTGGTGGCCGGCCGCGCAGTCTATCGAGTGGGCAACGTCGTCACCCCTACGCTTACACTCTACAAGCCGACAGCCAAGAGCACTGGCGCTGCCGTGGTCGTCTTTCCTGGCGGCGGCTACAGAATTCTCGCCATAGATCTTGAAGGCACCGAAGTATGCGACTGGCTCAACACGGCCGGCATCACCTGCGTGCTGCTCAAATATCGCGTACCCGACACCGGGCCTTATCCCGAGTCAACCGCGGCGTTGCAGGACGCGCAGCGCGCCATGGGTCTGGTCCGGCAGCACGCCGCCGAGTGGGGCATCGATCCAAATCGTATCGGCGTACTCGGTTTTTCCGCGGGCGGACACTTGTCTGCGGCCATCAGCAACCTTTACGAGAAACGCCTCTACGATCCCATCGACGACGCCGACAAACTCAGTTGCCGGCCCGATTTTTCCGTAGTCGTCTATCCCGGCTACCTGGCCTTGCCCGATCAGAACTTCGCGCCCAATGCCGATATTCATCCCACCGCGAATACTCCGCCCACATTCATCGTGCAGGCCGAAGACGACCCCGTGCATGTGGAGAATGCGGTTGTCTACTTCATGCAGTTAAAGAACGCCAAGGTGCCCGCCGAATTGCACGTCTACGCGCAGGGCGGCCACGGCTACGGACTACGCCGCACCGAGCTTCCTGTCACCTCCTGGCCGCAAGAGGTCGAGAAGTGGTTGCACACTATCGGGATCTTGCCTCCCGGCGTGGAGTAGGACGCGCCTAGAATTTTACGTATGCTGATTGCCGTTCTCACCATCTCCGACCGCTGCTCGCAGGGTCTGCAGACCGACACTGCGGGCCCGGCCGTGGTTGCTCTTATCAAGCAGCTTTGGCCAGAAGCCGAACTCTGGACGGGCCTCCTGCCCGACGACGAGGAGGCGATCGCCCGCAAGCTGGAAGAGCTAAGCGCTCAGAATGCCGCTTTGGTGCTCACAGTAGGCGGCACCGGACTGGGTCCGCGCGACCGCACCCCCGAGGCCACCCGCCGGGTCATTCACCGCGAAGCACCCGGCTTGGCTGAAGCCATGCGCTCCCATGGCTCCGAACGCAATCCATTCGCATGGCTCTCGCGCGGAGTTGCCGGCCTTAGAGGCAGCACATTGATCGTCAATCTGCCCGGCAGCAAGCGAGGAGCCGAGGAGAGCCTTGCATCCATCGCGGCATTGCTCCGCCATGGCATCGAGATCGCCGGCGGCGGCCAGGTCCATCCATAATTGCAAACCTCGAGCGCCGCAGGCGGTCAGCAGAAGTCCGTCAATGACTCGAGGTAACCTTGTACCCGCGCGCGGCTCGCCTCATCCGTTTCCAGGAAACGCTTTCTAGCATTTGGTCGGTTTGCGGGTATATTTCGCCGTCGCGCGGCGGCAAAATCACTCTGGAACCTGATAATCAGCCTGCTTCCGCGCCATTCATTCGCAAGATGCCGGTTGAGAAACACCTGGGAAAGCGTTTATCCTATTGTCAATGAGCGCCTCCAGAAAGAAATCCAAGAAGAAAGCTTCGAATCGCAGGCACGCGACCGTCAGCATTCGCGACGTGGCCAAGCGCGCGGGGGTCTCCATCGCCACCGTGTCGCGCGCGGTCAACGGCATCACCAGCGTCGATCCCGAGCTTGCCAAGCGCGTGTGGAAGGCCGTCGAGGAAGTGGGTTACGTGCCCAATCCGCAGGCGCGCGCGCTGGTCTCGGGCCGCAGCCGCATGTTGGGCCTCATCGTCTCGGAGATCACCAATCCATTTTTCCCGGAGTTGGTGCAGGAGTTTGAAAACCTGGCCGTGGCGCAGGGCTACGAGGTCATGATTGGTTCCACCAACTACGATCCGGCGCGCACCGAGTCGCTGATTCGCCGCATGTTGCAACGCAACATCGATGGCGTGGCTGTGATGACATTTGGCATCGAAGAGGACCTGGTAAAGAAGCTCGTGGAGAGCGAATTTCCGCTGGTGTTTGTCGATGCTGGTCCGAAGCTAGCGAATATCCGCGTTCTGAAAGTGAACTACGGCGAAGGGATTCACGAGGCGGTGCAGCACCTGGCAGCTCTCGGCCATCGCGCCATTGCCTTCATCAGCGGCCCGCTTCGCTTGCGCTCCGCGGTGGCGCGGCGCGATGCATTTCTGAGTTCAATGGCCGAGCTGGGACTGACCGCGCCGGCTGCGCACATCGTCGAGGGCGATCACACCATGGAGGGCGGCATGGCGGCCATCGAGCGCATCGTCACTCATGCGGAGCTACCGACGGCCGTCGTGTGCTCGAACGATATGACCGCCATCGGCGTTCTTCATGGGCTCTACCGCACCACGCACAAGGTTCCCGACGATATTTCCGTGGTGGGGTTCGACGATATTCATCTGGCGCAGTTCATGCTGCCGCCGCTGACCACGGTACAGATGTCGTGCAAACTGCTGGCCACGGCCGCCGTGCAAGCGCTACGCGCCGGCATTGAGCCCGACCATCCCAGGGCCGCCCAGAAAGAGTGGTCCATCCCCACTCATCTGGTTGTGCGCCGATCGACAACCTACCCGCGCGGAACGCTGCCCGCGCTCAAGCAGAAGACCGCCGGCGGCGCATAGCGCGGCGGCTGTTGCATCTCCGCATCGCCCGGCGCTCTTCCGGAAAAAACTCTACGCAATCTACTCCAGCTTTGCCGGCGCGACTACGTAAGGAACAATCGGTGCACGGAAGCTTGTCGCAGGTACGGTTTTTCTTCCCCACTTAACGAAGCAGGGGCCTTTGAAAACTGGCGTATGGTCGATATCCGCGGCATCTGTCAAAAGCTTCTTCCTAACGCAAAGCGGAACAGGAACGGTTCGGTGGGGTGGTTAACACGTCCGAATGCCGGCGCGGCTGTTGGAGTGATTTGGTAGACATAGGCGTAGTCAATGTCGGCATCTTTGCGGTTAAGCATATTCAAGAATTCGGCCGTAACGTGCCATTTCTTTAAGAATTGATAACCGAGCTCACCATTGAGCAATACCGTTTGACTTGACCGATAAAGTCCGTCAGACGTCAAATAGCGCGGACCAAAATAGCGCAGGCGCAAACTCGACGTAAAGCCTTTGTAATCGTGCAGTGTGGCGCCCGATGAAATCACCACCTTAACCGCTTCGGGCACAAGCTTGCCGCCCGGGCCTTGCTGCTGCCAATTTACATACACGCAGCCAGGTATGTGTGTGGAAGGTGCTGTGGAAGGGCATCCGTTGCCATTGTACGGGGTGGTGGTTGTGCCGGTCGCGGTAGTAACAGTAGCCGTTAAGGGCAAATTTTGGACCCACCATGTCGCATCAAATGGGTCTAATTGCGTGAACTGGGCTCTTGAGTCCGCAATGTCAAAATCAAAAGCCCAATGTTCCGCCGGCGTGTAGTAGTTCGCCCATTCGATACCATAGCGGTTGCTCGACTGTTCTGAAGCAATCGTGCCTCCGGTGTCGCCATCCTGCGTCAGTTCGGAATTACTGTGCAGATACCAAAGCGAAAGGGTGCTATGCAGATGTGGGACGGCCACAGTGCGCACGCCGATTTCTCCGCCTTTTTGTTCGACCAGGGGAGAAATTTTCGGCACGATCGTATTGGGGTAAGGATAGTCCGGCGAAACCGGTTCCACCACTTGTGTTGAGCCACGCCCATCGTTCGAGTGAAAACTGAATCCGCCCTGTAAATAGAACTCAGTGTTGTCCCACGGCCCGAAAATCAAACTTGCTTTGGGGCTGGGCAGGAACTTGACGGCCGAGCCGGAATTGGCCGCGTTAACGGTGCTAGTGGCGCCGTCGGGCAAAGCAACAATATCGGTCGGGTAAGCCAGACTGGTGACGACAAATTTTTCTTCGTCGCCGCGCAGGGCCAGGACCGAGCGGAATTTGTTCGCCCACTGGATTTTATTTTCCACAAACGCACTGCCGATCATGTCCGTAAAGTTGTCCCGCTCCGTGGTCGCTGGCAAAGTGGGGCAAGTGGTGTTGGGAACAGTCATAGTGGCGGCGGTGCTGCCGTTGTTTGCAAAAGCAAGACTGGTGGGCAAAGTAACAGAAATGGCGATATTGGAGTTGGGGGCGTTGATGCAAGTGGGAAGAATGCCTGCGTTGGGAAGATTGGTGCCGGCAGCGGGGAAGAAACTGGTGCCGCTGCCGTTCCAAGCGGTGGCGGAATAATCGGTTTTGGTGGTGCGTACGCGATTCTCCGTCCGGTAAAGGCCGTTGTTGATCCAATCGCTGCGGAACTGCACGCCGAACGTATTTGACATCTTGCGGCCTAGCCATCTGCTGAAAACCGTGTGGTGTGCGTCCAGGTAAACCACCCAGCGCCTGTCCTGCTGATTGAACTGGTCCTCTTTGTTGTAGTCCACCAGATAGTAAGTGAAATCGGAGAATAAATCGAGATCGTAATACCATACGGCGGCCATGATTTTCGACTCGGAATTTGCGTCTTGGCGATGCCACTCACCCTGCAAGCTATAACGCTGTGAGTGGCCTCCGTCAGACGGGTTCAGTGTGCCGAAGAAACCAACGAGAGATTGGGCGGTAACTGGGATTTGATCGCTCGAGTTCCATTTTCCGTGGTAGGCGTGGGCTGTGATGCTGGCGCCATGGGTGTCGTCACCCTGGCTGTAGGTTAGCAATCCGTTGATTTTGTTAAAACCATCCGGATGCACCCATGGGCCGTCGTAGTAATACTCTTCTCCTCCGTAGAGCAAATTGCCCGAACCGAGCTTTTGCGATACGCCGAAAACGGCCCGCCCATAGGTATGGGTACCGCCTTCCATCTTGAGGAAGTTCTTGGGCAGCGTCTTGAAAAATTCCACATGGGCATTTGCAGCCGAGCTAAAGTTGCCGACATTCGCGTAATAAGGACCTTTCTCGAAATCCACCCGCTTCACAAACTCCGCGATGACGGTGTTCATGTCCGAGTACCCCTCGCCGTGCGCGTGCGACGGCAGGTTCAGCGGCATATCGTCGAGGAAAATGGCGATATCCGTGCCGTGGTCGAGATTGAAGCCGCGAAGAAAATACTGGTTGGCCTTGCCGCCGCCGGCGTGTTGCGTGATGATGAGACCGGGAACCGTCTCCAAAACTTCTCCAGAGCGAAGAATCGGACGATCCTGGATTTCCTCTGCGCCCACCGTTCCCTGGGTGCCGGATTCGGCAATTCCGATAAGGTCATCCTCCCGGCCCTGCACGTTGATGGTGGTGCTCACGGAGCCCACTACCAGAGAGATGCGCAGCGGCGCCGGTGCCCCGGTGGTCCCGATGGTGACAAGGATTTCTTTGGTTTCAAAACCAGGATTCGATACCACGAGTCGATAATTACCTGCATCGAGTCCAGAAATAATGAAAGAGCCGTTCGTTTGCGACTGTGCCGTTCTTTGTACAGCACCGTTTGCGCTTTGAACCTGCACGATAGCCCCGGCAATCACTGCGCCAGACGTGTCAACGACAATTCCCGATAGCTGAGGCGAATAAGCCTTATCGCTCGTGGCGACCGGGTGCCCCTGAGGATCGACGACCGTGCCGGTGAAGCGGACGCCGCCGGCTTGGGCACGGGCTCCAATGGCCCAGGCAGCAACGCAAAAGAAGAGTAGTACGATTCTTAATTTCGTGCTACCGGCCACGATGGTTCTTCGCTCCTTATATATAGACTGCGCGTGCATTAGTGTTTGTGGTTGTGTTTGTGCCCGTGGCTGTGCGCGTGCGCAAGCGCGCGCGCGGGAACGGTCATCACCAGCCGGCCGTGCTGCACGCCCTTCAATCCGATCAGACGGTCGGCAAACTGGGCCACGCGCGCCGATTGGCCGTGGACGATCAGCACCTCAAGGCAGGATTCGTGATCGAGATGGGCATGGCTGGTCGAGACCACAAGATCGTGGTTCTCGTGCTGCACTTCAGTCAGTTTTTCGGTAATGCCGTAGGCGTGGTGGTCGTAGATAAGAGTGACCGTGCCGACTACGGTCGCATTGGGCTCGGCGGTCTGCTCAGCGACAAGACGATCGCGGATCAAGTCTCTAAAGGCCTCGGACCGGTTGGTGTAACCCCGCCGGCTGATGGAGCGGTCAAACCGCTTCAAAAGGTCCGAATCGAGCGCAATGCCTATTCTGCTTAAAACGCCCATCACGGCTCCAGGAACAGAAATCGACTCTCCAGGGAAAAGTATAGAGTAGCACTAAAACTAAACTCGTGCTACCGTCGCACCACCCCACTGACTTGCTGTCGTTTGCAAAATTGCTCCGCGGACCGATGAGAAGAACTTCAGATTCACCACATTGGCCTGGGATGAAACTCCAAAGGCCGGCTCTTCGGCGAATCTACTTTGCGTTGTATTCCGCGTCCGTGACCTTATCCATCCACGCCACGCCAATGCCCTTGTCATCCACTTCCTGCATGGCCAGGTGCACCATGGTGTTGCAGGCTGCCGCGCCGTGCCAGTGCCGCGCGCCGGGTTCAATCATCACCGTGTCTCCGGGATGAATCTCTTGTATCGGCTCGCCCTGCTTCTGCACCAGCCCTAGCCCCGTGAGCACGTGCAACACCTGCCCGAGTGGATGCGTATGCCATGCCGTGCGCGCGCCGGGCTCAAAGCTGACGCGATAGAGACGCACCCGCGAGGGTTCGGCGCCAACGGCAATCTCATCCACCCAGACATTTCCACTGAAATAGTCCGCCTCGCCCTTGCGGCTGGCTCGATCTTTACTGCTCATAATTCTCATGGGAACCTCCACGCGCATGCGCAGCTTCGATTGTAATAAGGCAACCCGCGCAATGCACCTTGAGCATTCCTTCAGGGGCTTTAGAGGCTGCGGGAAGAGGTCTGAATTTGATTTTGGCGAGGAGTGGAGTTTTGCAGGATCTGATAAGAAACAGGGTGTCGAATGGACCTGGATTGAATGATTAGCGGGAAGGTGCGGCAAGGATTGTGGTCATAAATTCAGCAAGTTAGCGTCCGCTNNAGTTGGCGGCGGCATTGCCAAGCGAAGGTTTCATACCACTTGGGTCGGCAACGCCCGTGAAGCCGCCGCTGATTTAGATGTGCTGACGGCCCCGCGAGAGGCGCATTCCGCTAATGTCCACACGCAGAACGGCCACCCCG
>PLOG01000083.1 GCA_003142935.1 Acidobacteriaceae bacterium | reverse complement strand
CTAGGCCGCTGCCTCGATGGCGTCCCATCTCTTCTCGCTCTGGCGGTGGGCCATCTCTCTGCGCTTCTCACGTCTCTTCTGGGAGGTATTCGCCGCGGTTACCGCTTCACGATGGATGCGCCGAAACTCGGCGATGCTCTTGTAATCAGGAGCCAGGCGGCCCAGAAGCCACATCACTTCAATGTTGCGCCGGCATTCGGCTTCCAAACGCCGCGAAGAGCGGATCTGCTGCAGATAGCCATAGAGATAAAGCTTCAAAAGATCGCGCGGATCGTAACCAGGCCGTCCCGTTTCAGCTGGCTCGGAACGCTCGAACCCAAGCTGGCTCATCTTCAATCAGCTACCAACGAGGTTCCCTGAGTTTGATGAAACGAAAGAGCCAACCCGACACGTGGGTGTTCCGCTACTACGCAGAGGAGGGCGGTCGCCGTATCTACAAGAAGAAGATCGTGGGCACGGTGATCGAACTCCGCAGACGGAAGGATGCGGAAAAGGCAGTCATGCAACTCAGGATCAACGTCAACGAAGGCGCGGCTTTCGCGCCGATAGACATGGAACAGCTCGCCGCACACTTTCAGTTCGTCGAGCTTCCATCCAAAGCCCATTCCACCCCTGTGGGGTACAAGAGTTATCTCACGCTCTATGTGACGCCGAAGTGGGGGAAGTATTCTCTTGCAGCGATCAAGAGCGTCGATGTCGAGGTTTGGCTCCGAGACATCAAGAAGATCAACGGTCAATCAGCCGCCCCGGCACCAAAACGAAGATCCGCAACCTGATGTCCGCGTTGTTCTCTCATGCTATCCGCTATGAGTGGGCAGCGACAAATCCCATCAGCGCCCTTCGTTCCTCAGCCAAACGGCTTCGAATCCCTGACATCCTGACCCCTGAAGAGTTTCAGGCGCTCTTGCTGGAACTCTCCCAACGCGAGCGTGTCATGGTGATGCTGGCTGGAAGCACTGGTCTGCGCCGCGGTGAGCTCATCGCTCTTCGTTGGTGCAATATCGACTTTGAACTCATGCAGGCCAACGTCACACATTCCGTTTGGCACAACGTCGAAGGCGACACCAAGACGGAAGCGTCCCGTAAGCCTGTTCCTCTCCACCCGTTGGTCGTCGAGGAATTGAGGCAATGGAAACTGGCAACTCTTTACCACTCCGATGACGATTATCTTTTCCCTTCCATAGCGAAGAATGGATCTCAGCCCATCCAGCCGGATATGATCCTCAAGCGTCATATCCGGCCGGCCCTGGAACGAATAGGAGTCAAGAAGCGGATCGGATGGCACAGCTTCAGGCATGGCCTGGCAACCATGCTGCGGCAGCAAGGTGTTGATATCAAAACAGCACAGGAGTTACTACGGCACACCAACAGCAGAATCACGCTGGAGATTTATCAGCAGGCTGTGAGCGCAGAAAAACGAGTGGCTCAGAACCTGGCCTTCCGGGGTCTGCTTGAAGGGAGCTCGCTTCAGCACCCTTCAAGCACCCTCGGAGGAGGTATGAAAGAAGATGTCACATCCATAAACCATTGATTTCTATTGGTTTATGGCGGGGACGACGGGGCTCGAACCCGCGACCTCTGCCGTGACAGGGCAGCGCTCTAACCAACTGAGCTACGTCCCCAAACAAAACTTATCGACTCAACATCTATCGCCCGCGAACCAGACAGTACCCATTGCGGGTCGTATCCATTTCACTCGCTTGCCTGCCCCGGCTCATCCGAACCATCGACGAACTGGTTCGATCTTGCCTTCGCACAAAAACAAGTTTATCAGAAAGATCGAGCTTTGCGACGCTGCCCGCCAACAGACCTCTTCATCCATTCCACCATAGGGCAAATCGGCATTTCCTAGCCCAGCCATCCGCCCAGCTACCGCCGTCTTAAGCCGACCAGGCCGCCCGATTCATGCGTCCCGAAGAGATGTAGCCCATGTCCACGGAAATCCCGCGCACGCACTGCAGCAGATGATTCGCAATCGAAGGCAGCTTCTGCGCCGTCACCCGAAACGACGGCCCGGAGACGCTCACTGCCGCCACCGGCTGACGCTGCGCATCCAGAACCGGCACGGCGATGCAGCGCAGTCCCTCTTCAAACTCCTCGTCGTCCACGGCGTAACCGCGGCGCCGCGTCTTTTCCATCTCCGTGCGCAATGCCTCCACCGTCGCGATTGTCCGATGCGTAAAACGCTCGAAGCGAAGCCGCTTCACCACGTCGTTGGCTCGATCTTCCGGCAGGAACGCCAGAATTGCCTTCCCTACCGACGTGCAATGCACCGGATTGCTGGCCCCGATCCGCGTAATCATCCGCACCGAACGCGCCGGCTCGATCTTGTCAATATAGATCACCCGCGACGCCTCCAGAACGCACAAATGCGCGGTCTCCTCGGTCTCCGACACCAGCCTGCGCAGATGCGGTTGAGCCCGGTCGCGCAGGTCGTATTGCTCAATCGCCCGGTTGCCAAAGTCGAAAAGCCGCAGCCCCAGCCGAAACTTTCCGTTCACCGTGCGTTCCACCATGCGGTGCCGTTCCAGTACCATCAAAAAACGGTGCGCCGTGCTCTTGTGCAGTTGCAGAGACGAGGCAACCTGCGCCAATCCCAGCGGCGTTTCGCTCTCGCCAAGCAGATCCAATACGGCGAAAGCTCGATCGAGCGCCTGGACTTTGTAAGTTCCCTGCGGTGCCGCGTCTCGCACTTTGGTCCTCCCATCCGCATCTTGACTACAGAAGCAGTTTTTCAGAATGCGAGACTCGTGTCAAGGCGTGATACGGTTCGCCGTCCTGGAATCACGGCAAATCTTTCCTTCCCGCCTAAGGGAAACGCGGCCTCTCCCGCCGGAATATTGACGGAATCGGCGTAGCACGAAGAAATCAATTTCTGAACCGGGATCAGAGCGTTTCCGCGTCCTCCGCCGGGACCACGTCCCCTTCTCCCGGCGCCAGAAAGAGATTCGCCTCCAGCCCATGCTGGCGCATGTAAAGGTCGTAGTAGCGGCCGCCCATCGCAAACAACTCCGCGTGGTTGCCGCGCTCCACAATGAGCCCGCCCTCCACAACCAGGATCTGGTCCGCGCGGCGAATCGTCGACAGCCGGTGCGCAATCACAAACGTCGTCCGCCCCTGCATCAGCTCTTTCAGCCCCGTCTGGATCATGGCCTCCGATTCGGAATCGAGCGAGCTTGTCGCCTCGTCCAGAATCAGAATCCGCGGCTCGGCCAGCAGCGCGCGCGCAATCGAGAGCCTTTGCCGCTGCCCGCCCGAAAGCTTCACCCCCCGCTCGCCCACAATCGTTTCGTATGCATCCGGAAAGCGCTCGGCAAACTCATCCACGCGCGCCGTGCGGCTGGCAAACAGAAACTGTTCCTCCGTCGCCTCCGGCCGCGAAAACATGATGTTTTCTCGAATCGATCCATCGAACAGAAACGAGTCCTGCAGCACCACGCCCAACTGCGACCGGAAGGTGTTCAGGTCCACAGTTGCCAGGTCGATATCGTCCACCAGCACCGCCCCTTTCGACGGCGTATGGAAGGCGCACACCAAGCTGATGATCGTCGACTTGCCCGACCCTGAAGACCCCACCAGCGCCGTCACCGTCCCGGGCCTGGCTTCAAAACCGATTCCGTGCAGCACCGGCTTTTCCGGCGTGTAGGCAAACTCAACGTCGTCGAACCGAATCTTGCCCTCAATCGGCGGCATCTTCACCGTGCGGCCGGGACTCTGGTTCTCTTCCAGTTCCGACATGATCTCGTTCGTCCGATCCAGCCCGGCAAATGCCTCCGTCAACTGCGTTCCGATATTCACCACCTGAAACACCGGAGCAATCATGAAGGCCAAAAACATGTTGTAGCTGAAGTAGTCGCCCACCGTCCAGGTGTGGTTCAGCACACTGTGACCGCCGAACCACATCACCAGCCCGGACACCAGCCCAAGCACGGTAGTCGACGCGGACCCCAGCACGCTGGTCATGGTCAGCGTCTTCATCACGTTCGCCAACAGCCGATCCACGCCCTCTGAGAAGACATGCGCCTCGCGCTCTTCGGCGTGGTAGCCCTTGATCACCCGCACGCCGCCCAGCGACTCAGTCAGCCGCCCGGTTACCTCGGCATTGATCTTGCCGCGCTCGCGAAAGATCGGACGGATCGTCTTGAAGGCATACTGCAGCACAAACACAAACACGCCCATCACGGCAAAAACCGTCAGCGTAACCGACACGCTCAGGTGCATCAGATAAAGAAACGCGAGCACTGCGGTGAACAGGCCGCCAACAAAGTCCACCAGCCCCGTGCCCACCAGGTTGCGCACGCCCTCCACATCGGTCATGATGCGCGACACCAGTTGGCCCGTGCGGTTTTCGTCGTAGTAAGCCACCGAAAGCAGTCCCACGTGGCGCTGCACCTGACGGCGCATCTCGGCAATCAGTCGCTGCCCGGCCTTCGAGAGCAACTGCGTGAGCGAGAACGACGTGATCGCCTGAATCAACATCGCCCCAAACACGATCGCAATAATCCGAGGCAGCCATTCCGGGTGCGGATGCAGCGGCGAAAGCACCTTGTCCAGCAGCGGCTTTGAGAGAAAGGGCAATGCCAGGCCGGCCACGCGATTGACGACCATCAGGGCCATGCCTGCCAGCAGCAATCCGATGCGCGGCACAATCAGGGCGCGAACCTGCGGCCACACCTTCTTCAGAGCGGGCTTCTTCTTGGGTAAATCCGTCTGGCCTGCTCGCGCCCCGCGCCCCGTGCGCTCGGCGCGCATGCCCATCCCCATCCCGCCACGCATGGTTCCCAAGGGCTACACCTTTCCCGATCGCCGCGCGGCGATGAACGAGCGCACGCACAGAATCACGTAAAGCAGCATCAGCCCAGCCATCGTCAGCTTCGAGGCCAGCGCAATCTCATCCGGCGGCAAACCTGCGGAAGCAGCCTTCACGTGGCCCTGCACTGCCACGATCGCCGCCCCAAGAAAGCCCAGCAACCCGATCGTCACATTGACGTGCATGAAGAGCTTGCGCCGTCCCTCATTCGGGCTGATGGCCAAATACCCGAACACTCCCAGCGCCAGACCAAACCATGTGGGAATCAACGCCGTCGGATGCACGCTTCCCGTTCCCAGATAGCCAACCAGGCCAAGGGCAATCAAGAGTGCCGCAAAAACCAGAGTCACCTTTGCCACGTCAGACCTCCATCGATACGCATGGCAAGGATATCAGTTGACGTGCACACCAACCCCATCCGGCAAGCCTCCATTGAGTGGATGCCTGCCGCCACTTGCAGGATTGCATTTATTGCGGACCGAGGAATAGGTGCCCCATTCATCACGGTTCCATCGTGATGAGTGGGATCTATATCCAAATCCAATTCACCCACAACCTGGGTGCCCCAGGTCCCGATCTTGGGACCTGGGATGAAACCCCGTCACTTCCCTATCGTTGAATGCGCGCCGATCCACCCTTGGCAAACGCCTTCACCTGTTCCAGCGTCGCCATGGTCGTGTCGCCGGGATACGTGGTCAGCAGTGCCCCGTGCGCCCAGCCCAGCTTGACAGCTTCCTCGGGCGCTTCCCCGGCCAGCAGGCCATAGATGAAGCCCGCGGCAAAGCCGTCCCCGCCGCCCACGCGATCGTAAACATCCAGCTCCGCCGTCGGCGCGGAGTAGGTCTTCCCATCCACCCACGCCACCGCGCTCCAGCTATGCCGATTGGTCGACTGCACCTCGCGCAGCGTTGTCGCCACCACCTTCACCTTGGGCAGCTTCTTCGTCACCTGGTCGATCATCGCGAAGAACACCGTCGGATCCAGCTTCGACTTTGCATGCGCATCCGGCCCCGGAATCCCAAGACCCATCTGCAGGTCTTCCTCGTTGCCCACCAGCACGTCCACATTCTCGACAATCTTGGCGATCGTCTCCACCGCCTTCGCGTTCCCGCCCTGAATATTCCAAAGCTTCGCGCGGTAGTTCAGGTCAAACGAAGTCACGGCGCCCGCGGCCTTGGCTTCCTTCATCATCTCCGCGGCCAGCGCGGCGGTCGTCGGCGACAGTGCGGTAAATAACCCGCCGCAATGAACCCAGCGTACGCCCTGGGCAAAAATCGTCTTCCAGTCAAAGTCGCCGGGCTTCAGTTGCGCGCCCGCCTCGTTCGACCGGTTGTAGAAAACCACCGGAGGCCGCACGCCGTGTCCCTGGTCGCTATACACCGTGGCCATGTTCGGCCCAGTCACGCCATCGTGCTTGAAGTACTTGTAAATCGGCCTCACGCCCATGGCCTTCACGCGCTCGGCAATCAAATCGCCGACCGGATAATCCACCATCGCCGAACAAATTGCCGTCCGCAACTGGAAGCAGTCCGACAGGTTCGCGGCCACATTGAACTCGCCGCCGCTCACGTGAATCTTGCACTCCGTCGCTTTGCGAAACGGGATAATCCCCGTGTCGAGCCGATGGATCAGTGCACCCAACGACAGAAAATCCAACTCGCCATCTTTACGAATATTCAATCCATGACTCATCGCGCATATTCTCCTGGTCTACATGACAGTGTTTTTTAGGATCGGAAACTGCAACGATTATAAACTGGTCTGACCACTCCAGGAAAGCTCAACCCGCATTCCCCGCCGATTTCTTCACATCCGCCATCACCTGCTCCGGCGTCCACTCATTCCCCGGATAAAACTGCACCACCTTGCCGTCCGCGCCAATCAGCGTCGTCGAAAGCGTATGCGTTATCGTGTCATTGGCTCCATGCGTAATGCCCACGTCGAAGAACTTGGCCATCTCCAGCAACACCGGCTGAACCGGCACCGCAAAATCCCAATGCACAAATGCATTCTTCGCATCGCTGCCTATATACGTCGCCCCATAAGCCCGCAGCCGCTCCGGCGTATCGTGCTCCGGATCGAAGCTCACGCACAGCAGGTGCGTCTTGGCATAAAGCGCCGGGCTTGCCGCCAACTGGTTGTTGATCGTCGCAAAGTTGTGCGTCACCAGTGGACAGAAATTGGGAAGCGGGCATCTCGTATAGATAAACGTCAGCAGCAGCATCTTCCCCTTGAACTGCCCCAGGTGAATCGCCCGCCCGTCCTGGTTGCGCAGGCTGAAGTCGGGAACCTTATCGCCCGGCGCAGGCACGTGATAAAACACCGCGGGCTTATAGTCCGGCCGCGCCTGACCCACCACAACAATATGATCCAGCAACACCGTCTCTTCGGCGCTCTTCTGCACCAGAACGTCCGCGGTAATCACGTCGCCCGGATGCAGTTCGCTCACCACGCTCGGATCCTTGAGCTGGTAGGGCATAGTCATCGCCTCCATGAAGCCGGGAATCGCCTCATGATCCAGCACCACAATGCCGTGCGCCGCATCGGTTGAAACCACTTTGCCGCGCAGGTGGTACACGGTCACGTCGGCATTTGATTGTGTACTAGATTTCTGGCCCGAGTGGCACCCGGCCAAAACCAAGAATGCGAGGAATGAGGAAGAAATCAGTCGGCGAATCACACCCCCAGTTTACAACCGGCTGGCCGCCCCTACAGCATCAACCACTCGCCCTCATCTTCCAGCACTTCCTCCAGATCCTTGCCGCTGCACCCGGAGGGCGCCTGTGCGCCGGGACACTTCTTGTCCACGGCCTTCATCCGCGCTATAAATTGATCGTTCCTTTTAAGCACTTCGTCGTGGCACTCCTTCGCCACCGCCATCAGTTGCTCCCAGCTTCCTTCCAGAACAGTCCCCTTGCTGGTCGTCTTGTAATGCAACCCGCTGGCATCGATGATTCTATTCATATCTACTGAAGGATCGCTCGCTTGATGGTGCTTCCCCTTCACCGAGACGCTCAACTCCAAAAGCATAAGGGAACTCCCTTTCGCGTACTCTCCATCAGAACCCGCAACAGCCCTTCACAGACAGTGACACGCAACACGTTTCCTTGTGAGTTATCTCTTTTCGGCAACAAACGTGGTCTAACTCGCCACAACGACATCCAAGACCCGACTTACTGAGATAAGTCGCGTGATCTAACTCACATAACTCAGTATTGACGCACCTTCAAACCATCCATCCTGTTCTCGCTTATTCCCCTACCGGTGATAGCAGTCACTGACTGGTCTAACCACTGTAGACGACTTTTCTAACTGAGAAGGGCACCCATAATGGCAGCTACTTTCGCAGTAGACCATGCATCGGAAACCACGCACCATGTTTCCTTTGATCTGGCAGAACTCACGAAAATGTACGACTTCACCGGCCTTGTCGTCGCCGTCACTGGCGGCGCTGGCATTCTCGGCAGCGAAATGGCCCGCGCATTGGCCGGTTGCGGCGCTCAAGTTGCCATCCTCGACCTCAACATCGAGCCTGCCAAGGCGCTCATCCACTCGCTCGGCCCCCATGGCAAGCAGATCGCGCTCCACCAGTGCGACGTACTCAACCGCGACAGCGTTGCCAAGGCTGCCCAGGACGTGATCGGCCAATTCGGCAAGATCGACTGCCTCATCAACGGCGCGGGAGGCAACAAGGCCGCTGCCACCACCGGCCCCGACCTCAAGTTCTTCGACCTGCCCGCCGACGCTCTCCGCTGGGTCTTCGATCTCAACATTCTCGGCACCATGCTGCCCTGCCAGGCCTTCGGCAAAGTCATGGCCGAGCAAGGCCACGGAATCATCCTGAATATCTCCTCGATGAACTCCTTCCGTCCCCTCACCCGCATTCCCGCCTACTCCGGCGCCAAGGCCGCTGTCAGCAACTTCACTCAATGGCTCGCCGTCCACATGGCCCAGGAATATTCGCCGAAGATCCGCGTCAACGCCGTTGCGCCCGGCTTCTTCCTCACCAACCAGAATCGTTTCCTGCTCACCGACAAGGAAACCGGCGAACTCACCAAGCGCGGCAACCAGATCATCGCCCACACTCCCATGGCCCGCTTCGGCGAACCCAAAGACCTCTTCGGCGCCGTCCTCTGGCTGCTCTCCCCGGCCTCGGAGTTCGTCACCGGCACCGTCATTCCCATCGACGGCGGCTTCTCCGCCTACAGCGGCGTCTAACGCCAGGCGCACCTCCATGACAACAATGGCCGGAGGAGTTCAGCTCCTCCGGCCATTGTCTTGCTCAAATTCGAAATTCCTCCAAGGCCTGTTTCCCCGGCGCCCGCGAATTTCATCCTCACGACTCACCCGCCAACTTGCCAACTCGCCAACCCCGCTTGAGCGGGGGCCAACCCGCCGCCTTTGTTAATAACCCCCACCGCCTGATGGCGTATAACGCTGAAATGGGCTCAAACAACCCAACCAGGCCATCCGCGGAACCCGAAATCACCGCATGGCTGCGCGCCGAAGGCCTGGTTGTCGCAGCCAGCGAGCGCGCCGCCCGCGCCCTTGCCTCCGCCTACCATCGCGCCCGCCGCGCCGAAGGCCTCTCCGCTTGGCCTGCCCCCGCCATCCTCGACTGGCCAACCTTTCTCCGCACCGCTTGGCATGACCACGCCGGCGCCGACGGCCGCCTGCTCCTCGATCCCCTCCAGGAGCAATCTATCTGGGAGCAATCCATCCAGGCCGCCGCATCAGGCCCGCAAATCGCCACTCTGCTTGAAGGCCCGCGCAACCGCATGGCCAGCCTCGCCATGCAAGCTCACCAACTCCTCTGCTCCTATGCGCCGCAGTTCCTCCGTCAAAACACCCGCGCCGCCTGGCAACAGGACGCCGAAAGCTTCAGCGCCTGGCTCGCCGCCTTCGATGAAACCTGCCGCGCCGCCAATCTCCTCAGCCCCGCCCGTCTGCCTCTCGAACTGATCCCGCTGCTTGAGTCCTCGGCCACCACCCGCCCGTCTCTGCTCCTCGCCGGTTTCGATCGCATCCAGCCCTCGCAGCGCCGCCTCTTCGACGCCTGGGCAAAATGGCAGGAAGTCTCCTCCGGTCCGACCACCCGCGAGGTCCGCTACTACCACGCCGCCGACATTCAATCCGAGCTCTCCGCCTGTGCCCTCTGGTGCAAACGCCAGCTAGCCGCCAACCCCCAAGCCAACCTTCTCGTCATCACCCAGAACCTCTCCGAACGCCGCGGCGAAATCGAACGCACCTTCCTCAACTTCGCCGCCGATGAAAACTCCGCATCCCCAATCTTCGAGTTCTCCCTCGGCATCCCCCTCGCCCAGGTCGCCCTCGCCCGCGGAGCCCATCTCCTACTCCGCTGGCTCTCCGGCCCACTCGCCGAACACGAACTCGACTGGCTCCTCTCCACCGCTCAAATCGCCGCGGATCACGAAGAATCCATCGCCCTCCAAACCTACATGCGCTTGCTCCGCCGCCACGGCCTCGAGCGTCCCCAATGGTCCCTCAACGCATTCCTCACCGCGCCACCCCGCGCAACGCTCCCGCCCGCCTGGACCACCCGCTTGGAGCAAACCCAAACCCGCCTCGCCGCGCTTGCCGCCCGCCCGCAAAGCCCCCTCGACTGGGCCGAACTCGTTCCCCAACTCCTCGACTCAGCCGACTGGCCCGGCGCGCGTCCCCTCTCCAGCGCCGAACACCAGGCCCGCAACCGCTGGCAGCAAACCGTCGAGTCCTGCGCCGCCCTCGGCTTCGATGGCCGCCGCATCCGCTGGCCCGAATTCCTCTCCACCCTCGCCCGCGCCCTCGACCAAACCCTCTTCGCCCCCGAATCCCGCGACGCCCCCATCCAGATCGCCGGCCCCGCCGAAGCCGCCGGCCTCACTGCCGACGCCATCTGGTTCATGGGCGCAAGCGAATCCGAATGGCCCTCCTCCGGCGCAACCCATCCCCTGCTGCCTCCAGAAGTTCAGCGCCAAGCCGCCATGCCCCACGCCACCGCGCAGCTCGATTTGGAACTAGCCCGCGTCATCACACTCCGCCTGCTCTGCTCCGCACCCCAAGTCTGTTTCAGCTATGCCCGCCAAAGCGAAGGCGTCGAAACGCGGCCCTCGCGCCTCATCGCGCAACTAGCCGGCGCTCCCCAGCCCATCCCCGCCGACCTCGTGCCGCCCGCCGTACCCGAACCACTCACCATCCTGTTTGAAGACTTCAGCCGCATTCCCTTCCCGCCCGGCAAAGTCGAAGGCGGTTCCAGCGTCCTCACCCATCAGTCGCAATGCCCCTTCAAGGCCTTCGCCACCGCGCGCCTCGGGGCCCAATCCTGGCAGCCCGCCGAGCCCGGACTCACCCCGGCGCAACGCGGCAGCCTGCTCCACGCCGTCCTTCACTCCATCTGGGCCGGACCGCCGCAGGGAATCCGCACCCTCGCCAACCTTCAGGCCATCGATGATCGACCAGCATTTGTCCAAACTCACGTAGCCCGCGCCCTGCAACAAGCGCTTCGCCCATCCCTTCGCGACCGCATGCCCCGCCGCTATCTCGAACTCGAAGAGCAGCGTCTGCTCAGCCTCGTCACCGAGTGGCTCAACTACGAGTCCGCCCGCATCGAGTTCGAAGTCACCGGAACCGAAGTCGGCCACACCATCGCTCTCGCCGATCTCACCTTCGATCTCCGCCTCGACCGCATCGACCGCCTCAACGACGCATCTCTCCTCGTCATCGACTACAAATCCGGCTTGGTCTCGCCCAAATCCTGGCAGCTTCCCCGCCCCGACGATGTGCAGCTCCCCCTCTACGCCGGCTTCGCTCTCGGCGACGAAGAAATCCTCGGCGGCCTTGTCTTCGCCAAAGTGCGCAGCGGCGATCAGTCCTTCACCGGCCACGTCGGCGATGCCCGAGCCACCCTCTTTCCCGGTCTGACCTCATCGAGCAGCCTGGTCAAAAACAGCCTCACCGCCGAGCAGCTCATCGACTGGCGCCAGCACATCGAACAACTAGCTCAGGACTTCCTCACCGGCCGCGCCGAAGTCGATCCCCGCGACTACCCCAAAACCTGCGAGCACTGCGGCCTTCAGACTCTATGCCGCGTAGCGGAAAATCGCGCACTTCTCGATCCCGACGAACTTTCCGGCGCAGACGATGCGGAGGCCGCCGATGAGTAACCCCGCCCCCAAAACTCCGCCGCCCGATCAAGCCCAGCGCCAGCGCGCCCTCGATCCCTCCAACTCCATCCTCGTCCAGGCCCCCGCCGGCTCCGGCAAAACCGACCTCCTCACCCGCCGCTTTCTCCGCCTGCTCACCGAGGTGGAAGACCCCGCCCAAATCGTCGCCATCACCTTCACCAAAGCCGCCGCCGCAGAGATGCGCCACCGCATCCTCTCCGAACTTGAAAACGCCGCGGCAGGCAGCGATCAGGCCAATGGACAAGGAGTGGCTCTCTACAGCACGGCCTCCATTGACCCCAAGAAGATGCGTCCGGAGCCGCAAGAAGTGTCAGGGCACGACTTCAGTCGTGCCGAAAATGCCTCAAAAGAGATTCGGGCTTTAGCCCCTGAGGGAAATCCCCCCGACCCCATCTCCCCCGCCTTCTCTATTGAAGCCCTCGCCCAGGAAGCCCTCCACCATTCCCAACTCCTCGGCTGGAACCTCCTCGACCAACCCGCCCAGCTCCGCATCTCCACCATCGATTCCTTCTGCCGCGACCTCGCCCTCCAGCAGCCCTTGCTCTCCGGCCTCGGCGACGGCCTCGGCATCTACGGCCAGCCCGACGAACTTTACCGCCGCGCCGCCCGCCAAGCCCTGAACCAAATCGACGCCTCCGACTCAACTCTAGCCTCCGCCATCGAATCTCTCCTCCTCTGGCGCGATAACAACTGGCACGAAATGGAAGACCAGCTCGTCGAAATGCTTCGCAGCCGCGACCGCTGGATGCACGACTTCGTCCTCGAGCGCGAGCAGGATTGGGACGCCCTCCGCGAACGCCTCGAACGCCCCTTCGCCAAAGCCATCCAGCAATCCCTCACCGAATTAAGCCGCCTCTTCGACCAGGTTCCCAACTCCCGCGACCAAGCCCTCGACCTCGCCCGCTTTGCCTGCGAGGAACCCGGCGACAATTCTCCATGGCCCCTGGCCGAATGCACGGAAATCCCGTCTTCTCCCTTCGCCGATGGACTCGAATCCGCTTTAGCCGCGTCTGCCGCGCTGGGCGCCTTTCTTCAAACGCAAAAAGGAACCTGGCGCTCGGAAAAAGGCCTCAAAACTTCGGATGGCTTTCCTTCCACTCCGCGGGGCAAGTCAGGCAAGGTTCAATTCGCGGACCTGATCGCCCGCCTCGCCACCATTCCCGGCCTCGAAGACGCTCTCGCCGCCGTCCGCATGCTACCCCCGCCTCGCTACACCGACGAAGACTGGCAAATCGTCCGCGCCTGTTTCACCCTGCTCCGCAATGCCGCCGCCCAGCTCCGCGTCGTCTTTGCTGAAGCCGGCGCCGTTGACTACACCGAAGTCGCCCAAATCGCCCTCACCGTCCTCCAGGGTCCCGACGGCCTGCCCACCGACGCCGCTCTTTCCGTCGCCGACGGCATCCACCACATCCTCGTCGACGAGTTTCAAGACACCAGCCGCCGCCAGCACGAACTCCTCCGCCGCCTCATCGCCGCCTGGCCGGAGCGCGAAGGCCGCAGTTGTTTCGTTGTCGGCGACCCCATGCAGTCCATTTACTTCTTCCGCGACGCAGACGCCGAGCTCTTCCCCCGCGTCCGGGAAGCCGGTCTCGAAATCCCCAACGCCGCCCCACTCCTCTTCGACCCCGTCGCTCTCACCTCCAACTTCCGCACCGCCAGGCCGCTCGTCACCAGGCTCAACGAAGTCTTTACCCAGGTCTTTCAGGAAAACGACGGCAGCGGCGTCATCTTCTCCCCCGCCGACCCCGCCCGCAACGGCGAAGGAGCACTTCCCCGGCCCTTCGAGTTGCACATCAACTTCGACCCGCAAGTCCCTCGCGGCAAAACAGCTATCTCCGAAGAATCCAACGAAAACGATGCGCCCCGAACCAGGCAAATCGAAGAAATCGTCACCCTCATTCAGAGCCACCAGGACCGCATGGAGCAAGCCCGCGTCAAAGGAGAGAACTACCGTATTGCCGTCCTCGGCCGCACCCGCAACGTCCTCGCCCCCATCGCCCAGGCCCTGCGCGCAGCCAAAATTCCCTTCCGCGCCGTCGACCTCGAAAAGCTCTCTGCCCGTCCCGAGGTCCTTGACGCCCTCGCCCTCGCCCGAGCCCTCCTCAATCCCCTGGATCGCGTCGCCTGGCTCGGTGTGCTCCGCGCTCCCTGGTCTGGCCTTTCGCTGAGCGATCTGCACACCCTCGCCAGCGCCGACGACCCGACGCTTCTAGCCCGTCCCGTTCCCGATCTGCTCACCGAGCGCATTTCGTTACTCAGCGCGGAAGGCCGCCAAGCCGCGGATCGTGTCATCCAAGTCCTCTCCGCCGCGCCCGCCATGCGCTTCTCTCAGCCAACCGCCTCGCTCGGCGCGTGGCTCCAGCAGGTCTGGCTGCGCCTCGGTGGTGCGCAATGCGTCGATCCAACGGCACACGTCAATCTCGATCTCCTCTGGCAAAATCTCGACAGCCTGCCCAACGGCGAACAGGACCTGCTCGGCCCCGCACTCGACGCCGCCCTCCAGAGCCTGACCGCCCAGCCCGACCCCAAAACAACCGGCGATTGTGGCGTACAGCTCATGACCATCCACAAATCCAAGGGCCTCGAATTCGAAGTCGTCATCGTCCCCGAGCTGCAAGCCGGCTCCAGCAGAGGCAACCCAAAGCTACTCTCCTGGCTAGAGCGCGGCCTTCCCCCGGATGACACGGCCTATGAGCCCGGCGGCTCTTCCGAGGTCACCGAATTCCTGGTCGCGCCCCTTCAATCCAAGGGCTCCGATCGCGGCTCGACAAAGCAGTGGGTCGATCGCGTCTATCGTGATCGCGAAAAGCAGGAAACCCGCCGCATACTCTATGTAGCCGCCACCCGCGCCCGCGACCAGCTCCACTTCTTCGCCCAGCCCGCCTGCCGCCAAGACAAGCTCGGCGACTGGACCCTCGCCGAGCCCAAAGACAGCCTCCTCGCCACCGCCTGGCCCGCCCTCGAAGCAGAAATCCAGCAGCGCTTCGACCAATGGAAATCGACCATAACCGAAGCCCAGCCCGCAACCATCGAATCCCTGGCTGCCTCCGCCGACAGCAACCTCTTGGTAATGCCTTCTCCAACCAAGCCAACCCTGCTCCACCGCCTCCCGCCAAACTACCGCCCCACGCAAGCAACGAACTCGCTCCTGCACGAACCAATTGTCGGTGCCCCAGGTCTGGCTTCTCAGACCTGGGAATCCGACCTCTACGAACGCCACGAAGGCGGTCTCCTCTCCCGCGCCTTAGGCACCGCCGTCCACACCCTCCTCGAACACCTCGCCCACCTCCGCAAGACCAACAATTGGGACCAAACCCGCGCCGCCCTCAAGCAATTCCAACCCCGCATTGCAGCCCAAATCCGTGCCACCGGCATCGACCCAACCAAAGCCGCAAGCCTCGCCGCCGAAGCCCTCCGCCTCGCCATCGACGCCTCCAACGACCCCACCGGCAACTGGATTCTCTCTCCTCATCGAGAAGAAGCCAGCGAAGCCCGCTGGACCGGCGTCATTGCCGGCGCCCTCCGTACCATCCAGGTAGACCGCCTCTTCCGCGCCGGCCTCAATCCCCTCTCCACCGGCAGCCAAGCCTGGTGGATCGTCGACTACAAAACAGCCCATGCCGACGCCCTCGATCCGGCCAACGCGCTGCCCATCATGCGCAAGCTCTTCGCGCCTCAGCTCGAAACCTACGCTGCCGTCCTCACCAACCTGAAGGGCAACGGGACACCGATCCGCGCCGGCCTCTACTATCCCCGCATGTCCCTCTTCGATTGGTGGGAAATTTAGAAATCGTCGATGCTCCGGTTTGAGAAACTCTCACCCTCCAAATCCACGTTGAAAATTGAACATCGAACAACACCCGCCAACTTGCCAACTCGCCATCTCCGCGCCAGCGGAGGCCAACTCGCCACCTTTGTTCCAAAACCCAACTTGATCGTCTGATTTATCGCCCAATTTCGAATGAAAACGGCGCACCAAAAGAACAGAGGCGCGAGCCAAAGCCCGCGCCTCTCTCCAACAACTCGACCGCCCTACTGCAGATTCTTCATCAAGCTATCCAGCGCCGACTTCGGCGGCCGCGTCAGCGACTCCGGCAGCGTGCCCAGCGGCTCATCCCCCACATTCAGCAAGTCAATGAACGTAGGCTTCTGCGTATCGATATAGAACACGCCGGTCAGAATCTCTTCCTTCTCCTGCGCCTCCATCAGCGTACGCACCGCATTCGCCTTGTCGGTCGGATCGTAGTCTTCCAGCAGCTTGCGCAGCCGCAGGTTCGAGCCATCGTGCAACTGCACGTCGTACACCTCGCCGGAATCGTAGTCCACCTCGATATCGTCGAAGCTGGCCACAAACCCAATCTCGTTGATCGGCTCGTCGTTCTCCTGCAAAAACTTGTAGCTCTTCGTCGAGCCTTCGTGGTCGTTGAACGTTACGCAAGGGCTGATCACGTCCAGCATCACCGTCCCCTTGTGCGCAATCGCGGCCTTCAGCATCGCCAGCAACTGCTTCTTGTCGCCGCTGAATGATCGCCCCACGAACGTCGCGCCCAACTGAATTGCCAGCGCGCAGGTATCGATGCCCGGCAGATCGTTGATGACCCCCGTCTTCAGTTTCGAGCCAATGTCGGCAGTGGCCGAGAACTGCCCCTTGGTCAGCCCGTAAACGCCGTTGTCCTCGATGATGTAAATCATCGGCAGGTTCCGCCGCATCAGGTGAACAAACTGCCCCATTCCGATCGACGCCGTATCGCCGTCGCCGGAGACGCCAAGCGCCGTCATTGTGTGGTTGGCCAGTACCGCGCCCGTCGTCACCGAAGGCATGCGCCCGTGCACGCTGTTGAATGCGTGCGCGCGGCTCATGAAGTACGCCGGGCTCTTCGACGAGCAACCAATGCCGCTCATCTTCATCACCCGCTCCGGCTCGACGCCCATCTCGTACATCGCGTCGATAATGCGCTCGGAGATGGCGTTGTGCCCGCAGCCCGCGCACAGCGTGCTCTTCCCGCCGCGGTACTCAATAATCGGAAGGCCGATGTGGTTCACTTTAGGGGTTGCATTCGCGGTTGCCATTTAGAGGCCCTCCTTAGTCGCAAACTCTTCCGTAATCGTGCGGGCATCTACCGGCAATCCGTTGTAGTGCAGAATGCTGCGCAGCTTCGCCACCTGCTCCGCCGGAAGATCCAACTTCAGCAAGCTCGCCAGTTGCCCATCGCGGTTCTGCTCCACCACGTAAACGCGCTCGTGCTGAGCCACAAAGTCGTGAATCTCGTGCGCAAACGGATAAGCCCGCGCGCGCAGGTAATCCACATCTTTCCCGTACTCCTTCTTGATCTGGTCCAGGCTCTCGCGCAGCGCAAAATCCGTCGTGCCGTAAGCAATAAAACCAATCTTCGAGCTGCCGTTCTTCACTACCACCGGCGCCGGAACCAGCTTCCGCGCATTCTCGAACTTGCGCAGCAGCCGTTCCATCACTTCCTGATACTCGTCCGGCTTCTCCGTATAACCCGCCGCATCGTTGTGTCCCGAGCCGCGCGTAAAATACGCCGCCTTGGGGTGGTCCGTTCCCGGCAGCGTCCGCCAGCCGATCGCGTCGCCGTCCACATCGCGGTAGCGCGCAAATCCGCCCAGCCGATCCAGATCTTCCTTGGTCAAAACCTTGCCCCGGTCCAGCGGCTTGTCCGGATAAACAAACGCGTCGGACATCCAGTTGTTCATGCCCAGGTCAAGATCGCTCAGCACGAAAACCGGCGTCTGCAACCGCTCGGCCAGATCGAAAGCCGCATACCCAAACTCAAAACATTCCGTCACCGAACCCGGCAGCAGAACAATGTGCTTCGTGTCGCCATGCGAAAGAAACGCCGCGGAAAGCACGTCCGACTGCTGTGTCCTCGTCGGCATCCCCGTCGCCGGACCCGTCCGCTGCACGTCGAAAATCACGCCGGGAATCTCCGCGTAGTAGCCCAGCCCCGTAAACTCCGCCATCAGCGAAATGCCCGGCCCCGAAGTCGCCGTCATCGACCGCGCGCCGGCCCAGCCCGCGCCCAGCACCATGCCGATCGCCGCCAGCTCGTCCTCGGCCTGCACCACCGCAAACGTTGCTTTGCCTTCCGGCGTCACGCGGAACTTCTTCAGCAGGTCGGTCGTTGCTTCAATCAGCGAGGTAGACGGCGTAATCGGATACCACGCCACCACCGTCACCCCCGCAAACACCGCGCCCATGCCGCACGCCGCGTTCCCATCGATGATGATCTTGCCCTTCGTCTCATTCATCGGTTCGATGAAATAAGGGTCCTGCTTGGTAAACGTCGTCTGCGCGTATTCGAAGCCCGCCTTCACCGCGCCAAAGTTCAGATCGAACACCTTCTGCTTCTTCGAGAACTGCTTCCGCAGCCCGCTCTCGACCACGCCAATATCGATATGCAGAATCTGCGCCACCGCGCCCACGTACACCATGTTCCGCACCAGCTTGCGCAGCTTCGCTTCAGGGCACACCGCCGCCGTGATCTTGTCGAACGGCACCGGGTAAAACACCAGGTCGTCGCGATATTGCTTCAGGTCCAGCTTCTCTTCGTAGATCGCCACGCCGCCCGGGGGCAGCGCCAGCGTATCTTCGCGCGCCGTGTCGGGGTTCAGCGCCACCAGCACTTCCGAGTCGCGCTTGCGGGCTACATACCCATCCTTGCTGGCGCGAATTATGTACCACGTGGGCAGTCCGGCGATGTTCGACGGAAAGAGATTTTTTCCGCTGACCGGAACTCCCATTCCGAAGATGCTTTTCAGCAGTACGCTATTGGCGGATTGCGAGCCGGACCCGTTCACCGTTGCTACGTTGATGCTGAAATCGTTGGTCACGCGCGGACGCGCGTTCAGTAAGCCCTGCTCTTGACCCAGGGCCAGGTCTCCAGTCGCCATTTGGCGGGATTCCCTTCCGGTAGAATTCTTAATGAAGCGGCGATCTTTTACGCCCAAATGTGATTATAGTCACTTCAAACCGTGGCCGCCCCGCATCTTGACCCGAAGGTAACCCCTTTGAGTCTTAATAAAAGTGATTCGAATCACCTATGCGCGGGTGCCAGATATTGAATAGGGAGGGAGTCCCATTTTGGGCGCGCCCTCATCGCGCCTAAAGTGGGATAGTTCCTGCCTCCCTCACCCTTCCGGCCGAATCTCCGCCGCCTTCGCCACAATCGCCAGCTTCGCCGGCATCAGCTCCGGCCCATCGAAGCCTTCTTTCACCGCCTCGATCCGAATCTCGCCCGCCTGCTTGCTCGCCTGCAGAATCACCTGCGCCAGCCCATTGAATAGCGACCGCTTCGGCTCCTTGTCGCTCTCCTGGCAGTTGGGGTCGCCGTTGCCCACGCCAATCAACTTGCCCGCGCCAGAAACGTTAAAGCCGATAAAGTCGTTCGCGGTCGGCACTGCGCGGCCTTCCTTATCCAGAACCTCAACCGTCACAATCGCCACGTCCTCGCCGTCCGCGTTGATCTCCGCGCGGTCTGCCGTGAGCCGGATTGCCACGCCTGGTCCAGTCGTCTCGCGCTTCTCCGTCAACGCCACCTTGCCGCCCTTGAACCCGCGCGCTTCAATCGCTCCCGGCTCGTACCGCACCTTCCACTGCACATGGCCCAAGTGCGGAACCTTCTGCTTCCCCAAGCTCTTTCCGTTCAAAAACAGTTCCACCTCTTCCAGGTTCGAGTAAACCCATACCGGAATCTCGTCGCCTTCCTGGCCCTCGAAATTCCAGTGCGGAAACAGGTGCAGGACAGGCTCCTTGCCCCACCAGGCCTTGTAGTAGTAGAACGCGTCCTTGGGAAATCCGCACGTGTCCACAATCCCGAACTGCGAATTGATCGACGGCCACCCATAAGGAGTAGGCTCGCCGCGATAATCGAACCCCGTCCACGCAAAGCCGCCTGCCAGCCACTCCCGCGTCCCGTAGTACGTCCACCACTCTTCAGTCAGTTCGCTCCAACTCGTGTGGTTCACATCGTAGGCGCTGAGTGTGTTGCGCAACGGATCGGTCCTGTACTCACCCCGCGTGAAAATCGTGCTTGCTGTCTCCGATCCATAAAGAGGCCGCGTCGGATTCTTCTTGTGATACTCATCGGGAAACTTCAGATTGTAGTTGAATCCGATCACGTCGAACGCATCCGAGACGCCCTTCTTATTGTCCCCATTCACCGCCGCTGAAACCACCCGCGTCGGGTCGAGTTCATGACACCGCTCGACCATCGTCGCCGCGATCTTCGCTCCCTGCTCAGCCATCCCGTTCTGCAACTGCCACTCCTCGTTGCCCACTGACCACAGAATGATCGACGGCGAGTTGCGATAGCGCTTCACCATCGCCTCCAGTTGCGCCATCCCCTCCGGGTTCGAACTCATCTGCCGTGTCTCGCACATCATCATCATGCCCATCCGGTCGCAGGCATCCACCCACTCCGGCGTTGGCATGTTGTGCGATGTCCTCACCGCATTGCAGCCCATCTCCCGCAACACGCCCAAACGGAACCACTGCAGCCGGTCAGGCAACGCCGCGCCTACGCCCGCATGATCCTGGTGGTTGCACGTCCCCTGAATCTTCAGCGATTTCCCATTCAGAAAGAATCCCTTGTCCGCATCGAACTTCGCAGTGCGCGCGCCAAAGCTGATCCGTTCCGCATCGCGCGTTTTGCCGTCCGTCTCCACGCTCACAATCGCCGTGTAGAGATTGGGCTCATCCACCGACCACAACGCCGGATTCGCCAGGCTCGCCGTCGCACTAAACGCCGCCGATCCGTCCACGGCAATCGGCTGCGCCGCGGCTTCGGCCGTCGCCACCGTTTTGCCCGCCGCGTCCTGAATCTGCCACGTCACCTTGGCGCTCTCCGTCTGCTTGCTCTGGTTCTCGACCACCGTATCCAGCTTCAAGGTCGCCGAGCCACCGTCAACAGACGCGCGCACCGTGCTCTCCCACTTGCCCAGGTGCAGCGCATCGTTCTTCGTCAGCCACACGTGCCGATAAATTCCCGCGCCCTCGTAGAACCACCCATCGCCGAAAGCCGCGTCCACGCGCAGCACAATGTAGTTCTTGGCTCCATAGCTGAGAAAATCCGTCAGGTCAAACCGGAACGGCGCATACCCGTTGTCGTTGCGCCCGATAAAGCACCCATTCACAAATACCAGCACGCTGCGAAACGCGCCATCGAACTCGACCGCGATCCGCCGGCCCACGTCGCTGGCCGGAACGTCGAACTCCCGCCGATACCAGCCCACGCTGNNTCTCCGGGTAACGCCGTCCCAGTGGCTTGTAGCCGTGCGATTTCTGTTCCTCGTCGCGCACAAATGGCAGCTCCACCGCCCAGTCGTGCGGCAGGTCGAGCGCGCGCCATTTCGAATCGTCAAATCCAGCCTTTGAAAAGTCGAAATCGCCCGTCTTCGCGAAGTCCCCTTGCCCCATGCCAAACCCCAGGTCGCGCGCCGGATCGCTTCCATGTCCAAACATGAATTTCCATCCAAAGTCCAGAAGCAATTGCTCCCGAGGCGCAACCGCCGCCAAGGCCGCAGCCTGCCCGGTTTCCGGCAGCCCAGCCAGTAGTCCCGCGCTTCGCGCCCAGGCAGCCCGCGCAACCATGGATGAAGCCGAAATCGCCAATCCTGAACAAATCAATTCGCGACGAGAAATCTTAGCCATAAAATCCTCTCGATTCTTTGCTGAGATCTCACTTGGAATTCAGCAAACCACTCCAGAGTGAGCAACGCCGAACTATAAATCCTCGCCCTTGTCCCTGTAAACGGTTTCACTCCTTTGCTGAACCCCGCGGCCAGACGACGCAACCGCGGATCCCGCCCGCACCTGAAACCACTAAATTGCGTCCACTCCACCGCCGGCGTCAGTGCAATCCAAACCCGCGTCAGTACGCCTAGCCATCGAAACAACTCTCGATCTCGGACTTAGCGTCCTGCGCGTCCCTCTTGTTCCGGGAAATTCGCTCCACGTCCGCTCCGCCCGCGCTCCCCTACAATCTTCTGTATGACCACCTCCCCCCCTCCGTGGACCGTCCGAGGCCTCCGTCAGGCACTCGCCGCTGGAGTTCTTCAGCCGACCGCCTTGGCGGATGAAGCCCTTTCGCATTCCAACCAAAATCCCGGCCGAAACACCTATCTCTGGCAAGACCCAGCATGGACGCGCTCCGAAGCTCTTCGCATTCAAGCCACGCCGCGCGGCAGCGACGGCCCCTTCGGCGACAGCCGTTCCGCTCTCTGGGGCCTGCCCATCTCCGTCAAAGATTGTTTCGACCTGGCCGGCGCGCCCACCACTTGCGGTGTGCGCTTCTACCGCGACCTGAATGGAATTGCCGCGCAAGACTCCTGGCTGGTTGAGCAACTTCGCGCCTCCGGCGCCGTCATCGTTGGCAAGACGCACCTACACCCGCTGGCTTACGGCATCACCGGCGAGAACCCCGAATTCGGCGACTGCCTTCAACCCGGCAAGCCCGGCGCGCTCACCGGCGGCTCCTCCAGCGGCGCAGTCGCCAGCGTCCTTGAGGGCTCCGCGGTCGCGGCCATCGGTACTGACACCGGTGGCTCCGTCCGCGTGCCCGCTTCGCTCTGCGGCCTGGCCGGATATCGGGCNNGCCGCTCCTCGCTGCTCCCTTCGCCTCTTCCGAGCCGTCCGCACAACTCCGCTTCACGCGATTCGCCGCCATCGCAGGCAGCTTCCTCAACGATTGCGAGCCTGAAATCGCCGCCAACCTCCAGAGCACCATCCGCGAATTAGAAACCCTCGGCCTCGAAGCCCGCACCATCGATCCCGTCTGGTGGTCCGAGTCCGCGGAAATCTTCTCGCCCATTCAGGCCTGGGAGGCCGCGCGCCTTCACGCCGGCCACTTCGACCAAATCCAGCCCGACATCCGCGAGCGCCTCGAGTGGGGCGCGCGCATCTCTGCACCTGAAATCGCCGCGCTGCGCCGGCGCCATTCCGCTTTCAACGCGCGAATGGACGATCTGTTCGCCACGCACCAGCTACTCCTGCTCCCCTGCGCCCCGGTAGCGCGCCTCGCCGCGGGCGCGGACCACAGCAAAACGCGTCCTCGCCTCTTGCGCTACACCACGCCCTTCAGCCTCGCCGGCCTGCCGGCGATCGCCGTCCCCTGCGCCCTTGGCGGCATGCAACTGGCCGCCGCGCGCGGCTCGGACGAGCCGCTGCTCCAACTCGCCGCCCAGCTCGGCGCTAGCCAAAAAGCGGCAGCAAAAGCAGCGCCCGCACAATAACTTCCCGAGGTTCGCCGCTTCCTTCCAATTTCCACCGTTCCAGCTCTGCTGTTCATAAGCTGAATAATTCACAGGAAATAGACTTGCCTAAATGCTCCGCAATTTGCAACAATGGCTCACCGATACGCGAGACCTCCCCGTCTCCTATATTGAGCAGCCGGCATCCCATGGATCGTGAGGCCCAGACGAAGCTTCAAGAACCGATCCCAGGGAACCTGACAGAACCGGCGACCAACGCATTCAGTTAATCGAAGTTCGGGGGAGTCGAACCGAATCGGCATTTGCGAAAGTCAGACAGCAGCGCGACTTCTCAAGGACTACTTAACTGTTTAAGCGCGCGATCGTACAGGCATCTTGCTAGTTCAGGAATTCATATTGGACTAACCCAGATCGGAAGGGGTTCACACAATGAACCTTCCTCTACGTTCTATAGCTGTGTTCGCCGCTGGCCTGCTTTTTCTCAATGCGGGTCTCCGGACAGGTCTCGCCGCGAGCAACGACAATACGCCGCCTGCCGGCTCCTCGCCACTCGCCCAGACCCCAACCCCCGCCGTGGATTTGCAGCCGGCTGCATCCCCGAATACGGTCCCAGATACGGTCATCATTCCTGGCCCCTTGCGACCCTTCATGCGCATGGCCGGGATTAGCCAGGAAATTTCCCCCGCCGAATTGTTGCCGATGCTGGCGCGCAACGCCTTTCTCTGGGGCTACCAACTGGGCAAACCTACCGAGTTTCTCGTGCTGGTTGATCGGTATGTGCATCTGGCCAGAGAGCTTCAGGCGCTTTCGGGGCCCGACGGCATGATCCGGGTGGCGGGCTGCGACAATGCAACCCGTCTGATTCAGGTTCTCGGATACCAGTTTCAGCATGGCTGCGGTCCCGGCGGCGCTGTTCTGATGACTGCCGATGCGGAGCGCGCCTTCCTCACCATCGACTCCGGCTTTCCCATTACCGAGCTCGAAGAAGCTCTCCAGAAAGGCACTCCTTTTGCCTACTCCTTCCCCGGAACGCCGGTCCCCGTGCTGTTCAACGAAAAATCCTGGGCCGGAATTAGCCCGCTCAGAAAGAAATATGGAAGCGATCTCCTCGAAATCCTGCTGCACGACCCGAGCGTAGACCGCCTCTATTCAGCTCTTTCCCGCAACGACAAGCAAACCAACCTTGCCCTTTTCCAATCGCCTGGACTCTCGAAGCTGCTGCCCTATGCCGCCGTGCTTAATTTCTATGGAAGCCGAATCTCCATTCGCTCCGGTGAAGTCCAGGTGCCTGGCGGAGCCGGCGCTGAACAAGCATGGAAAGAGCTTGTGGGAGCCAATCCAAAGTCGCCGGGCGAGTTTGTCGAGCACCTGATTTCGAAAGATCGCGGATGGCTTGCGGCGTACTTTGACGCTTTGGCGCGCACCGGCTCAGCGCAGCAAGCTCACTTTGTTCAGGAGCCTCGTCTCAAAAGCATCTATGAAGCATACCGCTCAGGCGCCAACGGCTCTCAACTCGGTGCCGCGGAAGGCGTCTTCCCAAGGAATGCTTCGCTTCTGGTGTTCCTCACGCGCCTGCAATGGCAGCCGGACGGCGAACCTCTGGTTCCTGGGAGTCTTCAAGTCTGGAAGGAAATCCTTGGCCGCAGATCTAGCTCAAAAAGTGCGCGGGCACGGCCGGAAAACATGCGCGCCCCGGATTCCCCGGAGCTGCTCCTCGAGGCCTTGGCCGCTTCTTCCCTCATTGAAAACGGCGCCGGACCGCTGCAAATTTACCTCGCGCTGAGCGCCATAGACAGCGAGAGACATCCTGAAAGCAAGCTGTCTGAGGCAGCCGCGCGCCTGCTCTCCGAGAGATTTGTCGAATTCAACGCCTGGTATCCCATCTTCGCCGAGTTTCCTTCTCTGGACGACACGTCAATCTCTGGCTTTATCGACAATGCCAGTCTGATCGACAAGATTCAGGACTCTGCCCTGCGCTCCAATGCGCTTGGTGCGTTTCAAGCCGAGATCGGAATCTGGCAGATACTTGCCCGCCAGGGGCAGATTCCAGACCGAGCCTTGAATCAATCCTGGCAGAGTGCAATTAAACCCTTCTCTGACTGCTCCTCATCGATCAAGCTTTTTGAAGCAGCCCGCGCCTCGCTGCAGTCAACTCTGTTTGCCGCCGCCGGCGACGCGCACCTCACCCAGGATCAGCTTATCGATCTGCTCGCCGGTCCCGCCCAGGACACGGCCGACGGCCGGCGCGCGCACCAGGAACTCGCTCGCAGAATCCGCACCGTCATGGCTGACCAGCGTCTGGTCCCGCTTGATTCCCTTTTCGGCCTCTACGAAGGCCTCGGCGACTTGGCGCGCGGAGCCCATGTCGCCGACAACTTGATCCTGCTCGCCGGCGACCTGCGCGAATTTGAAATGCCCCGCCCCATCTTCACGGGAGATGAAAAATCAAGCTGGGCGCCCATCGTTTACACCGCCCGCCACGTCGAGCTGCAACTTCGCACCGACCTCACCGCGATCATTCGCAACCCCAGTTCACCGGCCCAACTCGAAGCTGCGCGTGGCCGTCTCACTCCCTTTCTTCGCGATACGCTGGTCGGCTTGAACTACGCCTACTACGAGCCCCCCGGCGCTCAGGTCTTGCACCACAATCCGCTCTTCGTCCGTTCCCACGACTTCACCGCCGCGTCTGTGCAGGGCATCGAGCACGTCTGGGGTCCTCCGAATTTGGTCGGTGTCGGGGTTACTGCGGGTGGCGGCACTTACCTCTTGGGTTCGCTCGCCGATTTGCCCTACGCCCTGGCAAGTGTGGAACAGGATTTCATTACTCCAACTAGAGTCCAGGCCTTGATCTGGAAGGAGGTCGTGCCTGGGTTCCTCGTTGACTCCGTCGTGCCGCGATGGTGGGGAGTCCGGCAAGACGAAATGCACGCCGCCGCCCTTTACCAGCGCGCCGGTGAGGAGCTCTTGATTGCTTCGGCATCCAACCCCCAACTCAGGGAAAATGTACTGGGCATCCTCTCCGACCGGCTGTCGCCGGCCCGCATGGAGCTCACTGAACAAGCCCTGCAGAAACCCGAAAGCGCCGCTTCTCTGATTCCCAAGTTGCTCCCCACAGACACCTTCTTCCTTGCCGCCGGCTTCCGTAGCAAGTATCCGGATCGGGCCTCCCAATGGGGGAATGCGAGCCGGGAGTTGGATCAGTTCGCCGGCAAAGATCCCACCCACGCAAATCCGAAGCGCCTCTCAAAAATCTTTGGTCTACCCCATCGCGAAATCGCGCAAAGCGATTCGTGCTCTCTGCTCAACCTCGACATATTCCCCGCCTCCGGCGCCTTCGATGGCCGCCTCTTTGGCGAATCCTGGGAATCGACCAACCTCTACTGGGCGCGCCTCGCTGACGAAACAGGCTATTCCCCCGAGATGCTCAACATTCTGGTCCCTAACCTGACTCGCCGCATGGTCGCGAACATCTTCGCCACAAACATTGACGATTGGCCCGCATTATTGCGTGCCATGGAGAGAACTGGCGATGAGTTCCGGCAAGGAGCGACTAACTTGCGTGGCCCTGTATCCATGACTGGGCAAATCGGCAGCATTCCAATTGCTGTGGCTTCAAAGAGCGGCCCCAAAAGCGGTCAGGAGAACCCAACGCCATGATTCGGCTTATCAGAACTTTCGCCTTCCATTTCGCGTGGCTCGATGTATGCGCAGGTCTGCTTCTTACCATGGTTTCCGCTCCGCGGCCTTCCGCGCAGGATGAGACATCCCGTTTCCACGTAAATGTGGTTCTGGTGCAGCTCAACGTTGCTGTCACTGACAGCAAGGGAAACTACATCACCGGCCTCCGCCCGGAAGACTTCGAGATTACTGAAGACAATATTCCCGAAAAGATCGCTAACTTCGAAGAAGGCAGCAGCGAATCCTACCGCGCAGAACCAGCGCCGGCTAATTCGGCTTCGCCGCCCCCGTCCGCGCCTCAGAACCTGCCGCAGGAGGCAGTGAACACGCCGGACCTTGCTCCGCCCGCCAGGGTCCACACCCTCGCCGGCGTAACTGTGCCGGGCTTGGGCGGCGCCGCCGTCTTCATCCTTTTCGACACCAGCAACTACATGTACCGGAGCTTTGTCTTTGCTCAGGATGCAATCGCCGATTTTGTCCGCGCCATGCCCGACGCCAACAAAATTGCCTTCTACTCCTACAGTCGCGATCTTTCCCGCGCCGCAACACTCACCGCGGATCGCTTCCAGGTGGTCAGCGGCGTACGCAGCACCGTCGCCGGAGACGATGCTGCGCTCTACAACTCTCTTTTGTTGACCGTCAAGGATGCCGCGCCGCTCCAGGGAAGAAAGGCGATCGTGGTCTTCTCCAACGGCCCTGACAACGCCAGCTCCGTTCCCCCGGAGGACGTGGCCGAGCTGGCGCAGTCCACGGGAACCATCATCTATATCGTCAGCACCCGTCAAGCCGAGTCCGAGCCAATCTCTTCGGCTGCCTTTGAGCGCATGAGCAAGGCAACTGGCGGCAAAGCGTATTTTGCCCGCAACTGGCGCCAGGAGAAAGATGCCTTCACCTCTATCCAGCAGGACCTCTCCCACCTCTACACGCTGAGCTACTACCCGCAGGCCAACCCAAATCGCGGCTGGCGCACCATTAAAGTCCGCCTCGTGCCCAGAGAACTCCAGAAGGACCACCTGCGCACTCGCGATGGATACAGCCTGATGCAGCAAGTCGAGGTAAACTCCGAAGCCGACACCGCCTCCGCCCTGAGGCCCAATCCAAACTAGCTGCCCTCTGCGTCCACGTTACAGAGCAATCCAATTGAGAGGCCGCGATTGGCGGCCATTTGCAAATAGGGCAGGTGTTCGACGTCCAGGTTCCAAAAGGCTTTGGCGACGCATGCGTCGAGGGCGACGGGATCGGTGCCGGCGACCATGGTCTTCTTGAGCGCCACGTCTTCAGGATTGCCACCCGTTGGGCCGTTGCGCAGCAGGATGCGGTAGCAGTCGATAAAGCTGACCGTGGGCAGCATGAAAGTGGCTGGGTCAGCGAGGCTTTGGTGAATCTGCTGGTGCAGGGTGTTGCGCTGGCCGCCCAGAATACCGTACCAGTTCTTCATGCCAAGCGTGACGCCAGTGAGGCCGTGGTGATCCTCCCGGTGAGATTTCAATCAGGTGCATACGTTTGGGATCGTCGGTGCCTAACTATCTGCCGCATGAAGGGGCTTTTCAAGTAGAATACGGTCCATTACTGTAAAGCAGCGGGAAGGCAGGGCATTGACCCGATAGAAGAACTCATTCCGCTTGAATAAGTTAGAGCCGAAAGGGAGAGACTTGGTTTGGGCTCGTGTTAACCTTTCGCCAAAGGTGAAACGATAACCTCGCTCATTTGTACAGGAAAGATCAAAGTCATCAATAGGCTGCGGCTCCTCAATCGCAGCTGCCTTCAAACGGAAGCCGGTGAGTGCCATGAGTTCTATAACAAAGGATATTGGACGCGAGGGTGTTGATGGCGACACTCGTATCTTCGATGAAGTCGAAAGAACCTCCGTCCTTCGTGAACTGGATGCGATCCTGAACAGTCCCGTTTTTCAGCCAAGCAAGCGCTGCCAAGAGTTTCTTTCTTACGTAGTCCACCACCGCTTGGAGAGGAACGACGAACGACTCAAGGAACGCACGATAGGAATCGACCTCTATCAGCGTCCGGCTGGATATGCAACCGGAGATGACCCTGTAGTTCGCGTACATGCGGGAGAAGTTCGCAAAAGGTTGGCCCAGTATTACCAGACGGCCCCCAACAACTCGCCGGTCCGCATCGAGCTTCGCGTGGGCACATACACTCCGGAGTTCACGTGGGCACACCTCGCACAGCACCTGGGAGATTCCCTGGCGTCTCAGTCTGGATCGGAAGTTCAAGAGACAGCCCATCGAATGGGAAACGTCCAGGAATCCGCCGATGTCGCATTGCCACCGTTACCAGAAACAACGCGATCTTCCACGAAGCATAAGCAGCGGCTCATGTGGGTTTGGCGGGCGGGCGGCATCGTGCTGCTGGCCGGTTTCGCACTGATGGGGTCAACAATCTATAGTGCCAGAGCGCACAAATCAGCTTTTCAGAAATTCTGGGCTCCCGCGCTTTCCTCGCCCGAGCCAGCTCTGATCTGCCTCGCCAAACCCTCGGTCTACCTGCCATCGGTCAAGCTTTACCAGCGACATTCTAAGACTCCGGAGAAGTTTCTGAGCCCGTTCGAGAGGCTCAGTCAAAGGCCTGATCTGCAGCCTGACGACATGCTCGCGTGGAGCGATATGGTGGAGTACCCCGACTATGGGCTCGCCGCGGGGGATGTCCGCTCGGCGATTCGGCTTTCTTCTCTTTTCGGTCAGTTTGGCAAGAAGAATCAGGTCAGAATTGGAGGCAACTACTCTTTCGAAGACCTGCGTAACTCTCCCGCCGTCATCATTGGAGCCTTCAACAATCGCTGGTCGATGCAAATGATGTCCAATCTTCACTTCAGATTCGCTTTTGAGGGCGACCAATCGATCATTCAGGAAGAAGGCCCGAAGGGACGGCGATGGTACACAAAATTTGATTCGAACGTCAGAGCTCTGGAGGACTACGCGGTTGTCACCAGGCTTCTGAATTCCAGCACCGGTCAATTCGTTGTCATTGTGGCCGGAATTGAGTCTTATGGCACACAGGCTGCGGGTGAGTTCGTTTCCAGTCCAGAGGACCTTCAGGCCGGCCTCCAATCGGTCTCGCCCGATTGGGATAAGAGGAACGTGCAGATCATTCTGCGGACCCCGGTCACTGACAACTTACCCGGTCCTCCTCAGGTCGTTGCGAGCTACGTTTGGTAACAAATATCTGCCTCTTGTGTGATCGGCTGCCTGATCCGAAATACCGCAACGGAGACTGCTCTGAGAGAATGAGGTCGTCGTTTCGTGCTGAGACAAATCTCCGTAAGACAATGAGCGGAACAATGTTCAATGAACGGCGTGAATTCCTTCAGGGAACGAAGTAGCCATTTATTATTGATCTCCGACTCAGCTCGGCCGATGCCTCCTTCGAGTCTCTGTCAGGCAGCAAAGCGAGAATCCAGGCCCGAAGATGTTCCACAAACCAAAGAGGCCGACCCGTGAAGAACAGAAATATGACACGCTATTTTCTTCTCCATTTATTGCGTATGAAAGACGAGGCGCAGACAGAGATTCCCATGAGCCGGACACAAAACTCCATCGCCGATGCTCGAGCTACGCATCCGCACTGATCACCTGAATATTGCGGTCGCCTGTGTGGACTCGCTTTCCGCGAATGCCCCCCGCACCATTGATCGTATCCTGCGCCTGTTTATAGACGTTCACAAGTCGCGGATTGTTGTCCGGGTCGTGCGCCGAGGCGCTATTCCCGCCCAGTGGCAGCAGAATGTGCTTGTTGGCATGGTAGTCGATGGCCAGCGGATCGTGTCCGGCAAGCAGAATGTTTTGGCGGCTCGTGATGCTTGGCGGATACCCAATGCACCCGCTCACGTGTTGCCTGCCCGCTGTCATGGAACCGTAGCTCACCCAGATGCAGTCGAGAATGTTCAGGTCGGACGCGCGCACCTCGGTCCACATCCTTGCGCATTGCGAGCCGAGATCTACATAGTGACGGTTGGCCGAGGTGCCATCCGACATGGAGAGCGTACCGTAGACGATTTTCATGGCCCCGGTCATTCCAATATCCCCACTGTGATCTTTGAGGATGGCGCAGTGGATCAGTTTGAGGTTTTGCGCGTAGCCCGTGCCGGTCCAGCGGCCTTCTTTGAGCTCGATGCGGTTGCCCCGTTTCGTGGTGAAGCATGGGTAGGAAATGCACGCGGTGCCCGCCTCGCCGATGCGCCGGTACCCATTGGTCGTGTGATCGTTCGCGTCGATCCATGTATTTGCGTGCGGATCCATCAGGAAGGCGCTTACGGGTTTGCCTGCGAAGACGGTGTTTACGAGATAATCGATCGTTGTCACCTGCTGCTGTTCGGCGTTGACCATTACCTTTCCGTCCAGCTCCGGAAAAGGCTTGTACTCGGGCTCGTCGCAATCGCTGTGGATTCCGTCAAACGCAGCCGGCCTGCCCTGTCCGTTTTCAAAGATGACCACTTCACCCCTGAAGCCGTCAGGGTGGTCTAGGATGCGATGGATCAAGCCGCGCAACATGTCGGTATTGGTGCAGCCGCGGCACTTCCATTGAGAATTCACCTTGAGCATCACCACGTCATCGGCGGCAATGAGCCCATCAGGGCCGCTCAGAGTGCTGCTGCTTGCGGTTTTGTAGAACTTGATGCCGTTGTCCGAAAGCAGGTGGAGCATGGCGTCCACACCCACATGGCGCAACTCCCCGTCGTGAACCGGGCAGCCGTTCACGCGGAAAACCTGCGACTTGGCGCCGACAATCTCGGCATGAGAATCATCCACGGCCAAGGCGCCAAACAGCGGGAGCGCCACAGTTCCGGCGACAGTGGTGCAAATGAAATCGCGTCGCGAAGTCCTTACGGGTTCCGGCATGGGAGTTTTCCTCTTTCTTCGAGCCAAGCTGGGCTCGGGATTGATTCTACGGCGTCACTGTCAATAGGTCTGTCATCGCCATCACAATTGCGCTTCGATGGCCGACATTTCCCTGCCGCCGGTTTGGCGGGGCGCCTCAGTGCTCTGAGTCGCCGGGATGCTCGGGAATGCCCGGATCATCGAGGATCTGGACCGCTGACGCCGGACCGAAGTCGGTCCAATCCTGAAGCACCCAAACCACTTTCTTGGCGCGTGTAACTTCCACCATCTGCGGCCCTTCATTGCTGCCGCCGCGCGAACAGAGGATTGTATTGCCGTTCGCGAGCCGAGTGGCGGACTGCGAATTTTCGTATCGGTACTGCGCGGGTAAGTCGGCTGGCGTAATCTGCCAGACGATCTTCTTGTCCGGAGTCACTTCGAAAGTTTTTACATCGCGCTCATCGGTAATCAGCGTGTTACCGTTCTTCAGGCGAATTGCCGCCCAGGGCGTCGGAACGTCGTAACTCCAGATTTCCTTGAAGTCCTTGTCGTAGCGGTGGCACTGATAAAGGTCGATCACGTCGACGCCCAGGCGTTGCAGCGAGCGATCGAGTTGTTTTTCGATTTGCGGCGCAGAGAGGCCATGATCGGGTTCGTCGCCGACAGGGAAATACAGCTTGGTGGCGATCATGTAGCTGTGGCGCGGGTGGCCGCGCAATGCCTCGCCGAGGACTCGTTCCGCTTCTCCGGCGCCATATTGGTTGGCAGTATCGAAGAGAGTGATGCCGTGGTCCAAGGCGGCATGAATGCAGCGGATGGCTTGTTCGTGTCCGATTCCGCCGGCGACGGTGAGCCAAGTGCCGAAGCTCAATTCAGAAACTTTGAGAGGGCCTTGGCCCAGTTGGCGATATTGCATTCTTTCCTTTCTTGTTCGACAACACCAAGGGTGTCCCGGTCGCGCAATTTCAAAACTCGTTCATGCGGACCAGTTCTCCGGAATCTCCGTTTTGGCCCCATCTTCCACAACAGGCAACGGTTCGTCAACCAAGCAGTGCATTGCCTTCCTGCCACCACACTGTAATACACCGTATCCTACTTGAAAAGCTCTTCGACGGAGGCAGATGGTTGTACGTGAATACCTGAGCCGGCAACGTTTCTCCCTGCATTCATTTGATTTCCGGCAAGGTCTTCCGTTCGAGCACTCTTCGGGAGGGCGCCATCTTCTACGCTACGCCCGCCAGACGGAGCAACGGTGTCCGCGGATTTCTGAACCTGCTTGAGGTGCATCATCGTCTGCATCCATCGCTCATCAATCCCTCCGACGCAAGAGCCTACGCTGGCGGATACGGCGACTACCCGGAACTTTACACCCGATGGTACGAGTACGGCGTCTTCGAGCTTATCTTCCGCATGCACGGCACGTGCACTTACAACGAAATCTGCTCATATGGGACGCAGGCGGCGCCGTTCCTCGCGAAGTATCCGAGGCTGCGTTACGAACTGTTGCCCTATTTCTATCCGCTCAGCTATTGCACTTACTCAACGGGTAAGCCCTGTATGCGGACACTTCTCATGGATTTTCCGGACGATCCCGAAGTCGCTTCTATTGACGACGAATATACCTTCGGCCCTGCGTTTCTCGTGACTCCATTTACCGATCGAGGAGCAACGAGCGGTTCAGTCTATCTGCCGCGGGCGGTGAGTGGCGCAACTACTGGACGAACGAATGCTTTCATGGCGGCCAGACCATTCGCACCAATGTCCCGATTGATACCATCCCTTTCTTTGTTCGCGCCGGTGCTGTTCTTCCGCTTGGCAGGCAGATCGAGAATGTTGGCCAGAAGCAAGACCTCCTGGAGATCTGCATCTGTCCCGGAGCCGATGGGGCTTCTGGCTATTCAACGACGACGGGAGAACTTGCGCCCACGAAAAAGGGGATACTCGAATCACTCACATGCATTGAGCCGATGTCTCTGGCGGGTTTACTCACGAAGGAGTGGAGTTGTGGATAGGTCCCGATGGCTCTTCAATTGAAGTGGCAAACGCTAGTGGCTTCCGCCACACAGATGGTCGTTTATGTTTTGAAAGGGCACGACTTCAGTCGTGCCGCAAATAGCCACAAATGAGCGGGGCTTTAGCCCCTGAGGGAAGGTTTCAGGCAATTCGATACCAACTTGGAACCTTTTGGAAGTGACCATATTTGCGGCGGCCTACGCTAAGAGGGGTTAGATGAATTTAATCGAATTGCTTGGGGACGTATTGATGAAGACTTTAGTGCATCAAGGCAGAGTCCTTGCATGGGTGTTGGTGGCCTTGTGTGGAGGGGCGACTCTCGCCGCCCAGAACACCGCCGTGACGCTTGATCGAGAAGGAAGTACGGTCGTCCTTGAGCCCTACGCGCCGAACATCCTTCGCGTGACAATGAGCACACTGAAGGAGGAAGCGACGGCGGCCCCAGGCTATGGAGTTGTGGCAAAGCCGGACGCGACCGGCTGGACCGTCGAGAAGTCGGCGGCGGGCGATACCTACAAGTCGGCGCGGATATCGGTATTCATCGCGGCTCCGGTTCCCGCTCAGCCGAGGCCCGACGGTTCGTTCTTTAGAGGCCCGCGGAGGAACTTCGGCGGGTTTAACCGCGGACCGTTCATGACGGTCAAAGGGGCGGACGGCGAGCAGCTGCTGAATATGCTGGGCTGGCAGATGGGGGTGTTGAATGACAAGGACGACGACAGTCAGCTCAACTATAACCGGCGGCAGGAAGACAAGCAGTTCTATCAGGTGGGGGCTACGTTCAATTCGCCCGGCGATGAGCACTATTACGGCCTGGGGCAGAACCAGGAGGGATATCTCGACCATCGTGGTCATAAGGTCGAATGCTGGGCGGATTATCAGGCGGTCGGGGGCCCAAGTTTCTGCGTTCCTTTCCTGGTAACCAACAAAGGATATGGTGTGCTCTGGGACAATCCTTCGAAAACCACGATTCAGCCCGGGTTCAATGAGCAGACAAAGTGGACGTCACAGGTGGGCCAAAGAGTTTCCTTCTTTATCGTGGCCGGCGCCACAACCGACGAGATCTATGCCGGATACCGGCTGCTGACCGGGGATACGCCGATGCTTCCAAAAGGAGCGTACGGGTTGATCCAGTGCAAGCAGCGGTATTCAACGCAGGCGGAGATGCTGGCGGTTGCCAAAGGCTATCGCCAGCGCCATCTGCCCATCGACATGTTGGTGTTGGATTGGTTCTATTACACAAAAATGGGCGAGATGGACTTCATCAAAGACCAGTGGCCGGACCCGGCGGATATGAATCGCCAACTTCATGCCATGAACATTGAGACCATGATAAGCGTATGGCCGCGTTTCAGGCCGGACTCGCGCTTTTACGATCAAATTCAAAAGAACGGGTGGTTCCTGCATCATGCGGATGGCACGCCGGAGAACGGTCTTCCCTACGATACGCAAGGGTCGGATATCGATACGACTAATCCCGATGCGGCCAGGTGGTATTGGGGCGTCATTCGGGACAATATAGCCAGCCAGGGATTCGACTCTTTCTGGGCCGATGAGACTGAACCGGACCTGCCCCCGGACGGCGGCTATTTCCAGATAGGACCGGGCACGCAGTATTACAACGTTTATCCGCTCTTCCACACCGCGGCATTTTACGATGGCATGCGTAAGGATATGCAGGACAAACGGGCGTTGATCCTCTCCCGCGATGCCTATCTAGGTGCGCAGCATAACGGAGCCATCTTCTGGTCCTCCGATATCTTCCCCGACTGGGATGCGCTGCGGCGGCAGATCCCCACTGGCCTTGGCGTAACCGCTTCAGGAATTGCGTACTGGGGAAACGATATCGGCGGATGGCAGGGCCTGCCGAAAACCCATGTTCCCGCGCATCCGCCGCTGATCGATCCGTCCGACGCGCGCGACGAAGTCGGTGGTTATGACGATTATCCGGAGTTGTATGTCCGGTGGTACGAATATGGCGTCTTTCAACCGAACTTCAGAACCCATGGCACCCGACTGCACAATGAAGTTTGGTCTTACGGCAAACAGGCCGAGCCAATCCTGGAGAAATATCTCCGGATGCGCTACGAGCTGATGCCCTATATCTACTCGCTCGGGTACTTTGCGCACACAACCGGTGCTCCGTACATGCGCGGTCTGTTCATGGATTTTCCAAACGACCCAAAGGTTGCCGATATTGGCGATGAGTACATGTTCGGCCCGGCGTTCCTGGTCGCGCCGGTCACCTCTCAGGGGCAGATTACGAAAACCGTCTATCTGCCTGCCGGCGCGGCATGGTACGACTACTGGACGGAAAAGCGGTATGAGGGCGGCCAGACCATCCAGGCGAGCGCGCCGATCGATAAAATCCCGCTTTTTGTGCGAGCTGGTTCAATTGTGCCGCTGGGAAGCGCTATCGAGAGCACACATGACACACAGAGTATCGTCCATGTGAAGGTCTACTCCGGAGCCAATGGCGACTTCACGCTCTATAACGACGATGGGCAGACCTATGCCTATGAGAAAGGCAATTTCCAGATTACTCACTTGCACTGGGATGATGCCACCAAGAGACTGACGCAAACCGGAACGAAGGCGTGGAGCGGAAGTGCAGTTGTGGAGGTCGTCCGGGGACGGTGAAGCGTATTCTTGAAGAGGGCGCGTGTTCTTGATCGCTTCTCGGATGGGTGTGAGGTCTTGCCTGGCGAATGTGCATACAGTTCTCTCAATGTCCTCCATGGGAGCGAGGTACTTCTAATGCTTACTGACTTCGACCTCGCCGAACTCGTCAAAATCAAGGCTGAGGGTGGGGCACCCACGAAATGGCTGCAAAAGCACTACCGAAACTTCCGGATGGCAGTGCAGTAGCACCGCAGCCATTCCTGGTTAGCCGGCAGTGGGGAGCCTGCCGGCGGAAGCCTCCATCATGATGCAGAATGCCTGGGCCTCGGTGGATACTCCGGGCCGGTCGAAGTTGGGTGCGCCGCAAGCGCCCTGAACGAACCCGTCGCCGTCCATCATCAGCCGTGCGGCTGTGCGCATTCGATCGGCATGAGCCCGATAGGTAATGGGAAGCCAGCCGGCCGCGACTCCTTCGTAGACGGTAAAGGACAACATCTGTGCAAGGTTCGTTTCGACAAAGGTCGCCGGCTGGTCGACCACATCGTGAAAAAGCCCGTCGGGACGCTGGTGGCGAAGACAGCCATCGACAATTTCTCGCCCAAAATCGGCCAGACGCTCACGCTCACGCTGGCGTTCGGCTGGCAAGCTGCGCCAAACCCGAGCCAGACCCGCCGCTGCCCATCCGTTGCCGCCGCCCCAGAAGGCGCCGTCCTTGAGCACTTGCCCGCCATCATCCCAGATGTGCGCGAGCAGTTTCTTGGCTGGGTTCCAGAGCCGCTTCCGGTAGCCCTCGATCTGTGCCAACGCTTCGTCATGAAAGCCCATCGCAGCGAGAAAGGGGGGCGCGCCGTTGATGCCATCGGACCACATCTCGGGAGCGTTGAACACATGATAGAGAATGCCTTCGGCGTTCCGTGGAGCGCCCTTCCGAATCCAGTTGACGAGTCCGTCGACCGCTTGCCGAATCTCCGCATCTCCTGTCCACTCACCTGCTTTGGCGTAGGCACAACCGCCCATGGCGGGGTCGGTCGGACCGCCGGAGTTGACAACCCCCAGGCGCCCATCCGGCGTTTTCTGCACGATCGCAGCTTTGGTCAGCAGAATCGCCCTGCGCCGGTCGCCGGTCTCGACCATCGCCTGCGCTAGAATGCCCTGTTCCCAGTCGCGACGCTGCATCGCCAGGGCGGCTATCGTAGCTTTTTCAATCCTGCGCGCGCGTTCCGATTGCGGACCTTCTTTCAAGATTCCCTGCACAGGGCTGCTTCCCTTGTGCGCCACTGCTTCTGGAAGGATTGCCAGTGGAGCAGTGAGCGCCGGGATGGTACGCAGAAAAGATCGCCGATTCATGGTAGGAACTCACAATGAGATGGCTGGAACGACAAGTCTTAACGATGAGACCAGACCGTGTCAACCCGCCCGGCTTCTCTTTTCAGACCGATCTCAAGGTGGGTTGGGGGCCTAGTCATGCGGTTGCAGCATTCCGCTATTGTCGGCGCCGTTCTAGTGGCTGGCCCAAACGAACCAGGGAGTGCTGGCGCCAGTGTCCGTTGCGGGGAGGGTTCAGACGAAAGACTGCTGGAGGCTTATATCAGAATTCGCGGCAGCTCGCCCGTCAGAAGATCGCTGTGGGATTGATCGGCGAACCGGTCCCGCCGGGCACCGCTTCCGGCGCTAGCGTCAACAGAAATACCCAGCGATGCTGCTCTGCAGCCACCTGGGCCACACGCTCGAGGTCCATGTTATCTATCATCGGCATGCCCATTGCATTTAGCAACAGCAGGTGAACGGGCATCGGGACGCCGTCTATAGGAGATGGGACTACGTCGCTTTCGACGTCGCTCCCCAGCACCGCCGCGTCATGCTTGTGCAACCAGACCGCGCAGTTTACGTCCAAGCCCGGAGAGGACTGGCCCAAATTCCACGGCCCAAGTTTTTCCCTGCGCTCCCATCTTCCCGTGCGGATCAGGACAACGTCGCCCGGTTCCACAGTGACGCCGGCTTCCTTGGCCCACCGGTCAAGATCTGCCGGAAAGATCCTTTCCGTGAGATCGAGGTAGGGCTTGCCTTCGAGACGCGGAATGTCGAACAGGATTCCCCGCGTGAAAATTCCGCCTTTCAATGCAATCACACTGGCCTTTTCCGCTCCGCTGTCGGTAACCGTGTTCCGGGAGAAACCGTTGTAGAGTTGGTCACCGTCCATCATGTGCGCCACGGCATCCAGATGGGTCATGCCGAGGCCATGAAAGACTTCACTATATTGATCTGACGCGAAAATCTCACCTGGAGTCGCTCCCGTCCTCAGCATCTTGTGATCGAGAGGATGATTGTTGTCGGGGGCGAGTTCCGTCGATTCGTTGTGAGCCAGGGAGACCGCGATGCCCTCCTTGACCAGACGCGCCGCCTCAATGCGCTTTGCCGGCGTGATGAGATTTACCGCGCCGAGCTCGTCATCCGCTCCCCAGCGGCCCCAGTTCGAGAGCACTTTTCTCATGCGGTCGATATCGGCCTTGGTGAATGCAGGAGCCTGGCTGCCGGCAGGAGTTGTCTGGGCAGCGGCCCGCGCGAAGTGGTTCGGCACGCCCCGGCCGAGCACTTGTGCGCTCAGCGCCGAACAAGCAACCAGGCAGCAGATCGCAGACAGAGGAAGCGCGAATTCTTTGAGATTGATCATGTTGAAGCCCCTTCAGTGCCAGCCCAGCCGGCGGAATGCAGTGGAAAACCGGGTGCATGAAAACGGACACGAGCGGCCCGCGCACATTTAAATCACGATTGCGGGCTGTCGACGGGTGAGGGCAACGAGCGGGAAATAAGGTGATAATTGCATGCTTTATAGGTTTCCTACCTTTCAATCGAAAACGGAATTTCGAGGATCGAGCAGGTTTCGGTAAAGCGCGGACCACGCATGTCATAAGCAACGACGCGCAAGGTGTGAGGACCGGCGGAGACATCCAGAGCGTCCCACCATTCCTGACCACCCAGATAGTAGGGAGCGTTTAGCCGGTAACTATAAGCCTTGTCATCGATGAAGAATTCGACCCGCTTGATTGGCCAGCGCGGTTCGTGGTCGGTGACGATGGCCTCGATCCAATTCCGCCCGCTGAGCGCCTGCCCTGGCTTCAGTCCAAAGACCGTAATCCCGGGCAGGCTGCTGTCTGCATACTTTGGTTGCGCGGGTGCCGGCGATCCTGTCAGCCGAGCCACTTGTTCGAAGAAAACCCATTTCACGTTGGAACTGATTCCCCAATTGATGGGAGGATCCTGGAAACCGTCGAAGTAGTTGCCCAGGCCGTTGTCGTAATATCCCCAGCCCACATGCTCCTGCACTGCCGACTCTAGGTTGAACGTGCTAACGCCGTCTTCATTGATCATCACAGGCCGATCGTAGCCCGCGCATCGCCGCATAGCCTGGATCGTCTCGTGAACAGTCTCGGGTTTTTGCCCGTTGGTGTGAAGCAGGATGTAATCCGCCGCGCGTATTGCTGCGTCTGCGTCAAGACTGCAAGGCGTGATGCCGCCGCTCCAACTCATCGAAACGGGTATCTGATGTTGCACTGTCGCTTGCGCCAGAAGCAGGGCATCCACGATACCTTGTGGCCGAAGAAGTGGATGCTTGTAACCGGAACTGGTCTCGTTATTGATCTCGATCAGGACGTTGCGATGCGACAGATTCTTGAGAAATGTGCAGGCCTGCTTGATCGCCTCGCGCACATAAGAATCGCCTGGCGAAAGCTCAATGCGTTCTTCTGACCCGGAATAGAAAAACCCGACGATGACCACCATGCCCAATCGGTCTGTTTCTTCAATCACTCGCTGAAGACGGGCCGCATACGCGGGCTTGAGGTTGCCATGAGAATCAAAGCCGCTATTCAGTTGCGGCTGTTCTTCCTTTTCTCCGTAATTGCCATCCGCTGGTCCACCGCCTTGCAGGTTCACGGTGACAGCAAGAACGCCTTCACGCCTCCACTCCGGAAGCGCCACCAGGAATTCGCGAAGATTGCGTTCAGGGTCCCATGGCCCATCAGGATAGTCCCAAAACACCGGCCCTAATGTGTTCGAGGTGTATGGGTGCATGCGGGACCCGCCATTCGGATAATTCTCATCGTCGAAGATTGCCTGCACAACGCGCACATTCAGGAGCGTTCCCTCCAGGTTCGGGTCAGCCGAGGGGAACCCTTCCTGAGCCGAGTAGGTAGGATTGCCATTGATGGTGAATTGGGGCCCGCGAATTCCCACCACAGTTCTGCCCTGTGCATTCAAAAGCGGAGACAACAAGAGAAAAAGGATAAGGCTTCGTGGATTCATAGAGACAATCCAGTCCTCGGTTCGGCTTTCACGAGACACAAAGTAGGCGAAGGAGCTTGATATTGGCTTGCTGGGACAGTGGAAGACAATTTCGCCGTTGCCTCTCGGTTTGATTGAGAGAATACTCCTTCAATTCAATTCATCGGCACTCAGAACGTCCCGGCAGCGCGGATGTCAACACGCTGCCGGAATTAAAGAGAAAAAGGGATCTCAACGACCTCTAATATGTATTGAGCTTGACGCGCAGCACCATGGGCTTATCGTCAAAGTCGATCCCAGAGTTCAGGTCGCTTCCGCTCAGGATGCGAAGGAACTTGTATGTACCGTTCTCTTCGGTTCCCTGCTCGACATGGACGTATTGGCGGTGCAGCCATTTCCCGTCGATTAAAGATGAGGGAACCAGTTTGGTCCCATGTTCAATGAGTTGAGTCTTCCGTTGCTGCTCGGTGCCGGCCGGCCAGAAGTCGACGCGGCAAAAGTATCCTGTCACAAGAAACTCATTCTCGCCAACTTGAGCAACCAGAGCGCGCCCAACTGGTGTTGGATTCCAACCCACGGCGCCTCCCCGGGATACTCCATAGGACACAATTGCGTCCCACCCATCGAACGGCATCGTCTGCGTGAGATTAGGCACGTCTCCGCCCTGGAAGAAGTCAACGTGCGGCGGCTCGGCCACGGCCTTGAGTTTGCCTTCAAAATTGAGCCGTGCAATCTCGCGCTGTATCGGTCCAATCAGCCGGTAATTCATTGCCCAGGGCTCTGCTTCCTGCTGGGTATCATCTGCCGCTCCGAACGGTGCATATCCTAACGTCTGAAGATTCAGCGCCGAAAAGAAGAAGCGGGCATTGCCGGTACCGCCGGTCTCGGCCACGTAGAGAGGATTGTCGTCGCGGTGATAAAGCTCCAGGTCTTTCAGATACGAAGTGGGGTCCCCCCGGTAAATATCTGGTCCCAGAATATCGATCGCCGGCGCCGCGGCTTTCCAGATGGGAATCACATTGTCCGTGGGACCGCCGCTCTCGTATCGGCCAGCAGCAGGCCCTTCTATTCCGGGAGGCCCTGGACGCAGCGGATCCCGCAAAGCGCAGTTGGCGTCCATGGGCAGCGGATATACCGCCTTTCCCGCAGCGGCGACTTTGCCCACATAGCTCGCTACCGCCCAGGCATTGAAGTATTCGTCCGCATTGGGACCATAGGCTTGCTGCCAGTTAGCGGATGCGGAGATCGTCAGCGCAGGCATGGCCTTAAGGATCTCGGGCGGCACAGGCGCCTCAAAGAGCTTCTGTGCGGCGGGAGAGAAATCGCGGACGGATTCCCAGTTACCGGTTTCATTCTCCACCTGGATCATGATGACGGTGCGCTGCGGGTCGGTTTCCTTCAGGTGTCGCATCAGAGTAGTGAATGCAGCCCTGTCGGCCTCAAGTGTTGTGGCTGCGAACGGTGAAAGATTGTCGACAGCCTCTCCGTCGCGGTTCAGCGCGTGCGGATAACGAACGGGATCCAGTTTCACCCAGTCGGGCATGTAGTGCTGGTGGCCGTTGTAATACATCCCAAACCAGAGCAGCACCAGGTGGACGTGATGCTGGCGAGCCTCGCTCACCAGGCGGTCAACCATGGTGAAGTCATATTGGTCAAGCTGCGGCTCGAGCTGCTCCCAGTAAATGGATACCTCGACAGTGTTTGCCTGCATGTGCTCGATATTGGGCCAAACGTCTGGAGACGTGGTCCACTGCCCCATCGTCAGATCCTCTGTGCCCAGTATCAGGTAGGGCGCATCGTCAACGAACAGGGCATAGCGTCCGTCCTTTTGCACAATGTGGGGCATCGGACGCTCCTGGGCCTGTATCTGAACCTGGAGCGCGGCAACAACCAGTGTGGCCGCAAAAGCGGCCAGAACAGCGAATGTCTTTTTCATCTTTGTCACTCCTGTTTTCTGTGGGGCGAAGACGCCCATTTTCTCGATGTGGTCTTCCCAGCCACGGGATCGGCCACTAATACGAATCGAGCATCGGCAGGGGCAGCATATGCAGTCTTTTACCGCGCTGCCGATTACCGAATGTGAATCTCCGCATTCAGCTTGATGCCGGCGGAAGAATCCCCCACCATGACCTCAATCGGCTCCTCCTCAAGCAGAAATTGCCGCAGCTTTTCATCCCAGTAGGTCAGATTCGATGCCTTGAGCGGAATCTGAACGGCCCTGGTTTCACCGGGCTGGACACTGACGCGTTGAAAGCCTTTCAACTCTTCGCGCGGACGCTCCACCTTCGATCCCAGGTGCTTCACGTATAACTGCACGACGTCATCGCCCGTGCGGCTGCCGGTATTCGTCACGTCCACGCTAATGGTGATGATGCCGTCCTTGGCCAGTTGTGAGGAGCTGGTGCGGAGATTCGAGCACCTAAAAGTCGTGTAGCTCAGGCCGTAGCCGAAGGGATAGAGCGGCTCCCCCTTGAAGTACATATACGTGTAGCCATCGCGGATGTTATAGTTCATGCTCGGCGGAAGCTGATCTAAAGACTTCGGCCACGTCGTCACGATGTGACCACCAGGGTTGTAATCGCCGAAAAGAACTTTTGCGAGGGCGGTTCCCTCATCCTGCGAGGCGTGAGCCATAGTCAGTATGGCGGGGATGTTGGCTTCGGTCCAGTTGATCGCAAAGGGAAAACTTGTGATGAGCATGACGACGGTCTTCGGGTTCTTGATGAATACCTGCTTGACAATCTGTTCCTGAGCAAGCTCGATGCTTTCGCGGTCTCGCCCTTCGCGTCCATCGCTGGGCACGGTGCAGGGCAGCGTTCCACCGCCGCCATCGGCTGTGCTGTACCAGGCGAGCGCCATATCGGGCCCGCAGGTGGGATCGTTGCCGATGACGACGACAGCAACATCGGATTCGCTCGCTGCCTTGAGGGCATCGGCCTCCCCGTCCGGCGTGTCATAGGGAGCGAATTTGATTTTGACGTTGGGTCCAACCTCATCTTTGATGCCCTGCAAAGGTGTGACGGCGTAGGGCGGCGTACCGCCGTACCAGTCCCAATGAACCGACCCGGCGAGCGGGCCGATGACAGCGATCGACTTGATGGCATCCTTCCTGAGCGGCAGAAAGCTGTTCTCGTTCTTGAGCAGCACCACCGATTCAAGCGCCAGTTGCTTCGATACCGCGCGATCCCTCTCCGTGTTCCAAGGCTCGGGCGAATCCTTGATCCTCGTATAGGGGACCATCTCTGGCGGATCGAGCAAACCCAGACGGATCGTGATCCGGTATTTGGGGCGAAGCAGCGCGTCAATATCCGCCTCGGTAATCTCACCCTCCTTCAGCGCTTCCTTGATTTCATCCAGATATCGGCTGACATCGGTTTCTGAGTCGAGCAACTGATTGATGCCGGCCTTCAGGCACGCGACCACCGCCGCCTTCTCATTGGGGAATTGATGACGCGGGTTCACAAGCAACCGCACCGCTCCTCCGTCGCTGGAAAGCACGTCTACGCCCCACTGATCGTGAACTATGCTCCGGAGGATGGGATTGACGGCCATGGGCGTGCCGTTCCAGGCGTTGTAAGATGCCATCACACCTTTTGCGCCGCCTTCCAGAAAGCCCATTCGGAATGGCACGGAGTAGTACTCGCGGAACAGGCGCTCGTCGAAGTCGGAGGACGAGCCATTCCGGTTGTTTTCATTCTCGTTGGCGACGAAATGCTTGAGCAGCGCCGCGGCTTGCCAATACTTTGGATCGTCGCCCTGGAGGCCTTTAATGAAGGCGACGGCCATCGTACCATTGAAGAACGGGTCCTCTCCGTAAACTTCCTCCGTACGGCCCCAGCGTGGATCGCGCGCGAGGTCCGATTGCGGTCCCCACAGCATTAGGGTCTGGCGGTCATACTTTGCCGTCTGCGTGATGAACCGCGCCTCATAGCCCTCCACGCGCCCCGCCTGACGAACCAGTTCAGGATCCCATGACTCACCCATACCCGGAGGCTGCGGGAACTGTGTCGTCGTAATGGGCATGCGTGTGTTATTGCTCTGGCGCTGGACCACTCCGTGGATGCCTTCGGAGAATCCGAAATTCGGCACCCCCAGTCGCGGCACTCCGGTACTGATGCCCAGGCAGTTGATCTTCTCGTCGATGGTCATCAGCGAAAGCAGATTGTCAATGCGTGTTTCCATCCGCAGCGAAGGATCGTTGAACGGGTAGCGGGATTGCTGCGCAAGCCCCGGGGCGAACCCGAAAACCAGAAGGCAGAACAGCATAGCAACGTGCTTTTTCATCATGGCGGATACCGCATCAGATCTCTCAACGAACGCCGAGCGCGGAAATTCCTCGCTCGGCGCGTTTGTAATTTCAATTCAGATGAGAACTGCAAACGCATTGCACAATACACAGTGTGAGTCAAATGATCAAGCAAGAGCATGCCAACCGGCTTGCCGTTTCGAATATAGGCAGTTCCCGATGGAGGACGCGCGGCCAAAGCCTCTTCTTAAAGATAGTCGCCTGCATTCTCGCGGATCATGATTCTAGATTGAGATGAGGCCGCCAGGTGAAGTGTGCCTCACGATAGATACTCTGCGCAAAGGCCAAGCAGCGCGGACCGCGCATCCCTGGCCTTTGCCGTAGAAGCACGCCTAGAAGCTGGCGCGCAGGTGGAGTTGGAAGTAGCGTGCAGACAATTGACCTGTTGCCTGCCCAAAGTTGCCCGACGCCAGGTTATTTGAGACGGTGGTCAGATTGGAGCGATTGAACAGATTGATGATCTCGCCCTTCACCTCGATCTTCATCTTTTCCGAGAAGAACCATGGTGTCGAGAAGAACTTATCAACGGTTAAGTTCATGTTGTTATACCCGAGATTGTCGTAAGTGTTTCTGCCGAGGTCACCCTCCTGGCCCAGGGCTGGCGCCGGAAATAGGGAACCCGCCGTTGCTGGTGGGCCGAAGACTCCGTTCAGGAAGTCCGCCTTGTGCTTGCCACCCAGGTGCGCGCCGAACGACGGCACGTTTGGCACATCGACGGCGCTTCCGTCCGCGTTGTAGTCGCCTCCGGAATTGCCGATAATCGTGCTACCCAATGGACAACCACCGTTGACGGGAGTCGCGCCGCCGCTGCAGATCGGAGAGAACCCCGAGTTGTTCACCACCGTGAAGGGCAAGCCTGTTTGCAGTACCAAAACACCGCTGAACTGCCAGCCGCCGAGGACGTCTCTGAGAGCTGCGCTGCCGTAGCTGTTCGGAACCATCCAGGTACCAATAGCCGAAAGTTGCTGACGGATGTCATAGTCGGACCGCCCGCGCTGCGTCTTAAAACTACCGTTCTGAAAGATTGGACCATCTTGAGTAGTGGGCACAATCGATCCCGCATCGATTGAAGAGGAAGTGCTGGTAGGTTCATCCAGCGCCTTGCCATAGGTGTAGATGCCGCGCAGATCCAGCCCGTGGGACATGGAGCGAGACAGCATCACCGAGCCAACGTTGCCGACTGAATTGCCGTCGGAGGTGGCGTACTTCACACTGCCGAAGTTTGGATTCAGGCGCTGCAACGAGCCGTTGTTGACGATAAGGTCGCCCGCGAAGCGGTTGAGTTCCTGGTTGTAGACCGGCAGGTGATGGGCATCCGTTGCCGAATAGTTCAACTCAAGAACCAGATTGTTCATCAATTGCTGCTGCACACTTAGGGTCCAGTCGTAGACCTGCCCCATTTTGTACTGCGGGTCATAGCCTCCGATATTCGCTCTCTGCAGAACGCCACTTACAACGACTCCGCCATTCGAGTTCACTGAGACATTATTCGTGCTCACGACAGGGCAGGTCTCATTAAAGCCTTGTGGAGGGCTGCAAAGCTGGAACACAGGGGTACCGCCCGACTGCACATTGACGGAAGGAGTGAACGTGTTGGGCGGGTTATCAGCCAGGATGTCCGTCATGTGGAGGTAGGGTGGTTGATCCGAGAACATGCCTATTCCCCCGCGAAGGGCTGTTTTGCCCGTTCCGAAGATATCCCAGGAGAATCCGACGCGAGGCGTAAATGCCCAAAGATTGTGGTCCAGGACATGGTCGTTTGGGGTCAGTCCGACCTTGCCTGTTGCAACTTGAGCATTAAGAGCTGAACCTTGCCCCAGGGTGAAGTTGGTTTGCGTAGGGCTAAGGATGGAGAACATATTGATCATTTCGTCGTAGCGCAGACCGGCATTGATAGTCATCCTCGGCGAGATTTTCCAATCGTCCTGGATGAAGTACCCCATGTACTGTTCGCGGTATCGGCGGGTATAGGGCGCTTGCAGGTGGGTCAGGATGTTGACTGGAGTACCGCTCTCGTCATGAGCTTTGTCCTGAACAAAGTCAAGCAGATTGTAAAAGTTGAAGGTCGGGCGATCGACTGCGCCGGTTTGGTCGTCAACCTCGCGAATATTGTAAAAGTCCGCGCCGAACTTCAGCGTGTGTCTGCTGACAGTAGCTGTCATTACATCATGCCAGCCAACGGTCGTTTGGACGAAGTTCCCCGGTGCCCATCCTCCGAACCCTTGCAAGTTACCCTGTACGTTCACATACGGTATGGCGAGGGCGGGGGTGCCATTGTCTGCACCCACGATACGGGCTTCATCCGCGCCTAATTGATTCAGAAGACGTGAAGAGAAGGTGTGTGTCCAATTCGTGTTGGCAAAAGTGGAAAGATCTGACGAGGGAGCACCCATCGCCGGCCGGCTGCCGCCGCCTCCTGAAGTGAGGCTCAGCCGCTGAGCATCCCCGTAGATGCGATCGTTCTTGCCAAGATAGGCGTCAACACGGCCGCTATACTGATAGCCATTCCTTGGCGTGCTGTATGTGTAATTTGCCGTTCCAACTATATTCATCGTGGGACTGATGCCGGCTGGTGGAGCGAAGAAGCCCGGTGTTGATGCTTCATATTGGGCGACTGTCTGAAGGTTTGTTGTCGGGGCAACGATGGGCGGAGCCATGGTCATGGCTGCGGTGCCCACGCCGCTCGGGAAAGCCGACTTCGCATAAGCCAGGAAATCCGGAGTCTCAAAAATGACCGGACCGCTGCTGCTGACGGTACTGGAGCGCAGTCCATCGGCAGCGGCAAAGAAGAAGAGCTTATTCTTGACGATCGGCCCACCTATTGTGCCGCCGTATTCGTTTCGCAGAGCGGGAGGGAGCGAGGATTGAAACTGGTTGCGCGCGGTAAGCGTATTGTTGGTGAAGTAGTAGTTAAACGTGCCGTGGAAGTCGTTCGATCCGGAAAGAGTGTAGATGTCGACGATCGCGCCGGCATCTCTGCCTTTTTGGGCGTCGAAATCATTGGTCTTGATATCCATCGACTGAATCGTGTCTGGAATCGGGGAGATCGTGGCGCCCCCGCCTCGGGACGGCTCATTGACATACGCGTCATCAACCAGGTAGCCGTTCTGTTCCTGGCGCAGACCAGCCGCATTGATGTTGATGGTAAACGCATTGGCGTAGTTGTCGATGGTGTTTGAGGTAACCGCTGCGCCGGTCATACCCGGAGTAAAGCTGGCCAGGGCGTAGGCGTTCTGGCCCATAAGGGGTTGCTGCTGAACCGTCAGTTGCGAAATCACGGCTCCCGTTGTCGGAGTTACCAGGTCGACTGATTCCACCGAAGCTGAAACCTCGACATTGACCGACACCGATCCGACCTGCAGGATCGGAGCAAGATTGCGGATTTCTCCCGATTGAAGAACAAGGCCCTTCAACTGCCAGGATTTGAAGCCATTCAATTGAACTTCCACGTCATACGTGGACGCGCCGATGCTGTCGAAGCGGAAGTATCCGGTCTGGTTGGTTCTGGTTTCCTTCGTTACTCCGATCTGTAAATCCGTGATGGTGACCTTGGCTCCGGGAACCACTGCTCCGGTTGACTCCGTGGCGGTTCCTTCGATTCCGCTTGAGAACTGAGCGAATGCTGGTAATCCTCCTAGGCTTATTAGAAGGACCGCGAGGCTCGACATTCTTGTCACAAATTTGATGCTAGTCATGTGGTCTCCTTGTAAGACTCGAAACTCAGGTATGCTCCTGAGATTTTCGGGGGTGCCGTTGAGTGTTTACGCCCTTCCATTCCGGGCGATCTTGTGAAAACCATTCGAAATCAGGTCTTCGTCCGTGGTTTCGGTTTGAGCCCTGGTATCCGGGTGAACCCCGGTCGCCATAGCTCACATGGCGTAAGCCATGAACTACGTTCCTGAACCTGCCAGGTGCTCAAGCAGTCTGCGCGGTCGACTGAGACCGCCTGCGAAGCCCGAGGCAGAGCATGGGGTTCTCATTTACGTGTCTTCATAATTCCGTAAGTGCCTCGGGAACCGTGTATTCGCCCCCGAAGGGGATCCGACCATTGCTTTGCAGCCCCGTCTGCCTGCCGTAGTTCTAAGAACGGCGCCCGCCAAGAGTCTTCAGCCGGAAGACCTGAACGGGAAACAAGTTAATGCAGGGTGGCGCATCGCCGGCTGCGGTTCGATGAAACCATCTTCCCTCGTGAAAAGGCTTTTCAAGTAGAATACTGTGTATTACAGTATGGCGGCAGAAAGCCGGTGCCTTGACTCGTTAACGAACCCCTTCAGGTTCTGCAAGATAGAGCCATGAGGGGCGATTCAGCATAGACGACGTGTTTGGCTCAGGTTAGCCCGTTGGCAAACGCGAATCAATAACGTCGCTCATTTGCTGAGAGAAGAGTAGAGCGATCGGTGGCGGCGGCCAACTCGATCGCAGAGCTCTCAAACTGGAAGGCGGTGAGTGCCATGGATCTGACAACCCATCAGGTTTGGCGCGAAAAAGTCGATGGCGAAGAACGCATGTTCGATGAACTTGAGAGAGCCTCAGTCCTGGGCGAACTGGATGCGATCCTGAACAGTCCACTTTTTCAAGGGAGCAAGCGCTGCCAACAGTTTCTGTCATACGTGGTCCACCACCGCCTGGCCGGAAACCACGAGCGACTCAAGGAACGCACCTTAGGAGTGGACCTCTTTCAGCGTCCTGCAGGTTACGCAACCGGAGATGATCCTGTAGTTCGCGTACAGGCCGGAGAAGTACGCAAGAGGCTGGACCAGTATTACCAGACCACTCCCAACAACTCGCCGGTCCGCATCGAGCTTCATGTGGGCACATACACTCCGGACTTCAAGTGGGCACACCCGGCGCCGCACCCAGAAGATTCACAGACGCCTCAGTCTGGATCGGAAGTTCAAGGGACACCCCATCGGATGGGGAACGTCCAGGAATCCGCCGAGGTCGCATTGCCGCCGTTGCCAGAAATAAAGCGTTCTTCCGCGAAGCATCAGCGGCTTCTGTGGGTTTGGTGGGCGGTCGGCATCGTGCTGCTGGCCGGTTTCGCACTGATGGGGTCAACCATCTATCGCACCAGAGCGCACAAATCGGCGTTGCAGAGTTTCTGGGCTCCCGCGCTCTCCTCGCCCGAGCCTGTTCTGATCTGCCTCGCCAAACCCTCCGTCTACCTGCCATCGGTCAAGCTTTACCAGCGACATTCCAAGACTCCGGAGAAGTTCCTGAGCCAGTTCGAGAGGCTAAGTCAAACGCCTGATCTGCAGCCTGACGACAAGCTCGTGTGGGGCGACATGGTGGAGTACCCCGACTATGGACTCGCAGCCGGGGATGTCTACACGTCGATTCGGCTTTCTTCTCTTCTCGGCCAGGTCGGAAAGAAGAATCAAGTCAGAATTGGAGGCAACTACTCTTTCGAAGACCTGCGCAACTCTCCCGCCGTCATCATTGGAGCCTTCAACAATCGCTGGACGATGCAAATGATGTCCAATCTTCACTTCAGATTCGCTGATGAGGGCGACCAATCGATCATTCTGGAAGAAGGCCCGAAGGGCCGGCGATGGTACTCAAAAGTTGATTCGAACGGAAGAGCCACGGAGGACTACGCGGTTGTCACGAGGCTTCTGAACTCCGGGACCGGTCAATTCGTTGTCGTTTTGGCCGGAATCAAGTCTTATGGCACGCAGGCTGCGGGTGAGTTCGTTTCCAGTCAGGAGTACCTTCAGAACGGCCTCCAGTCCGTCTCGTCTGATTGGGAGAAGAGGAACGTGCAGATCGTTCTGGAGACCCCGGTCACTGACAACTTACCCGGTNNGCATATGGCTTGCCTCCAGAGACAGTGTTTTGTACCGGTGCTGACTCTGGAACGAACCGCTCATTTCACGAAGCCAGGTGGACACAATTTCAAATCGGAGCCAAACGCACATTGCACAATCGTCCGCGGATTGCTTGCGTCTGCAATCTAGTGCTGAATCGCAGTCTCTGACCTTGAAGGCTTCGCCGTAACCTCGGCTGGCGTGGGCAACTGCGATCGGTCCCAGCCTCCGCCCAGAGATTCAATCAGTTGAACTGACGCTGTCATTTCCTGCACCTGTAGATTCGCGAGAGACTGCTGGTTTCCGAGCAGGATGGTTTGCGCTATGACCACGTCGAGATAGGGATCGATTCCCAATCGATAGCGCCCCAACTCGAGCCGCAAGATCTTCTGGGATGAGTCGACAGCCTCTTGCTGGCGACGGATCTGTTCTGACAAAAGGCGAACTTCCGCGAGTGAGTCCTCGACCTGCTCGAATGCCGTCAATACGGATTGGCGATACGCGGCAACGTTCGCATTGTACGTTGCGATGTACTGATTCACGGTCGCGCGGCGCAGACCGCCATCGTAAACGGTCTCGGAGATGGAAGGGCCGACAGACCAGAAACGGCTAGGCCAATCCAGAATGTGCTTGATGGCCGAACTTTCTACGCCGCCGGTGGCTGAGAGTGTCAGAGTGGGGTAAAAGGCCGCGTCGGCAACCCTGATCTGCGCATTCGCAGCGGCCATATTCCGCTCTGCTGCAGCGATATCGGGACGCCGCTCGAGCAGTTGGGAGGGTAAGCCGACAGGTATCGCCGGAGGCCCGCTGACTCTCGGTTCAACCGGAACAGAAAACGTCGACGCCTGCTTGCCAACAAGCATGGCAATCGCATGCTCGTACTGGGCTCGCGCAATCTTGTTATTGATTGCCGCCGATTGCGCGACCTGAAGCGTTGTTTGTGCTTCAACAAGGGATATCTGGTCGTCTACGCCGTTGTTATAGCGAGCCTGCTCAGATTCCAGGGCTTTCTTGTCGGCCTCTACCGTCTCGTCGAGAATCTGTTGCAGAGCATCCTGGCCGTGAATTTCAAAAAAGTATTCGGCGAGGCTGGCTTGTTCAGTGAGCCGTTCACTCTCAAGATCGGCCGCAGTCAATTGGGCGATGTATTGGCTTGCATGCACCGTGTTCCGGACCCTCCCCCACAGATCGGGCTCCCACGAGACATCGGCTGGAAAAGCGAACACCTGCGATTGTTTCCCGCTTGGCGCGCCGGTACTCGACGTGGAGCCGATGTTGGAAGATGTTCGAGACCGGGTGTAGGAACCCCCTACGCCTATTGTCGGGAAGTACTGAGAGCGTGCCTCGCGCACCAGGGCACGAGCCTGCATGAAGTTCTCGAATGCCTGGCGGATATTCTGGTTATCGATATTGAGTTGATCTTCGAGCGCATTCAAGTCCGGATCGTTGTAGATCTCCCACCACTTTCCGCGAAGAGCTGCATCCTGGGGCTTTGCGATGCTCCATTCTCCTGCTTCTTCAGCCCGCTCGGGAGATTCTTTATACACCTGAGGCGCCGTTGTCGCGGGCGAAAGATACCTTGGCCCCACGTCGCATCCGGCCAGTACGGCACAAAGCACAGCGATTAATAACGCGCACCATTGAGCAAGCGGCCGGTGAGATCGCGAAATCGACATTTCCATAAGTGGCACTCCAATCCCACCCATTGCTAAGTGGCCTCCGCGGCCCCACGGTAGAGGGTCGCTGGCTGTTTGCTTCCAAAGCGAAGCCGCAAGCGGTCGAAGAACAGATAGACGACCGGGGTTGTGTAGAGAGTCAGCATCTGGCTCACAATCAATCCACCGACGATGGTGATGCCAAGCGGACGCCTTAGCTCGGAGCCGGTGCCCGTACCGAAGGCCAGCGGCAGCGCGCCGAACAATGCTGCCATAGTCGTCATCAGGATGGGACGAAAGCGAAGCTGGCAGGCTTCGAAAATGGCCCCGGTGGTGGTCTTGCCGTGCTCGCGCTCTGCAACCAGCGCAAAATCGATCATCATGATCGCGTTCTTTTTCACGATGCCAATCAACAGAATGATGCCGATGATCGAGATGACGTTGAGGTCGATTTTGAAAAGCATGAGCGCAAGCATGGCTCCCACACTCGCCGAAGGCAAGGTGGAGATGATGGTGAGAGGATGGACCAGGCTTTCGTACAGCATGCCGAGAACAATATAGACCGCAAGTATCGCCGTTATTATAAGCACGGGCTCACTGGCGAGCGAGGTCTGATAGGCCGCTGCTGTTCCGGCAAAGAAGCCGCGGACAGTTCCCGGCATATTCAGATGCTCCTGCATCTGGTTTACCATCCGGGTCGCATCGCTCAACGACATATTCGAGGCAAGGTTGAACGACACAGTAACGGACGGAAAGGAACTGGTGTGATTAATGACGAGGGGTGTAGCGCTCGACTGCGCTGAAGTTACAGTGGAGAGCGGAACGACGCCGCTGCCCACTGTATTCAGGTAGATGTTCTTCAAGCCGTCGGGACTCTGCCAGTATGGTGGCGCCACCTCTAACACCACGTAGTACTGGTTCAGTTGCGTGTAGATAATAGAAACCTGCGACTGCCCGAACGCGCCGTAGAGAGACTGATCCAGAGATTGCGGCGTGATGCCAAGCCTGGCCGCGGTGGGGCGATCATAGCTGATCAGCTCCTGCAGACCGCTGTTTTGCGCATCGCTGCTCACATCCTGGAAGCCGGACAGTTTCTGCATTCCCGCAAGCAGGACAGGACCCCAATGCGCCAGATCCTCAACGCTATCCGACTGAATCGTGTACTGATACATGGCATTGCTCGATCGCCCTCCGATGCGCAGGTCCTGTGCGGCCTGGAGGAAAGCGGAGGCGACAGGAAGCCGGTTGAGTTTGGGCCGCAATCGATCAATAATCGCAGGCGCTGTAACTTTGCGAACATTCAGAGGCTTCAGCGCGATATAAATCGTGCCAGTATTGGACGCGCCACCGCCGCCCGTATGAGCAATGACATCGGCGACTGCCGGATCGGCCTTGATGACATTGACCAGTTGCAGGATTGAGTTGTTCATCACCGGAAACGATGCGTCCTGCGATCCACGCACGCTGCCGGTGATGGCTCCCGTATCCTGTTGCGGGAAGAATCCTTTGGGGATGATGACAATGAGATAGAAGTTCAGGGCAATGGTGAGTAGCAGAAGAGTCAACATGGGCCCTGGATGCTTCAGGACCCAGGTCAGCGAGCGGCTGTACTTGGAAAGCATCCACGCGAAACCCTTCTCTGTGATTCGATAGGCGCGGCCGTGCCTGATCTCCCTTTCATTCCTGAGCAAATAGGCGCACATCATCGGAGTAGTGGTCAGAGAGATGATCATCGAGACAACGATGGCTGTCGAAAGCGTGATTGCAAACTCGCGGAACAACCGGCCGACTATGCCGGCCATGAGCAGGATAGGAATAAAGACCGCAATCAACGAAAGGCTGATTGAAAAGATGGTAAACCCAATCTCGCTTGAGCCCTGAAATGCAGCCTTCATGGGCGACATCCCCGATTCACGAAGCCGCGAGATGTTTTCCATGACTACAATCGCATCGTCAACTACGAAGCCAGTCGAGATAGTCAATGCCATGAGCGAGAGATTATCGATACTGAAGCCAAACAGGTACATGACGGCAAAGGTGCCAATCAGCGATACAGGTACGGCGACCGTTGGGATGAGCGTCGCTCGCCAGTTGCGCAGGAAGAGGAAGACAACAAGGATCACGAGGATTACCGAGAGGATGAGCGTGCGTTCCACATCGCTGACGGATGCGCGAATGGTTATAGTGCGATCGAGGACGATCGTCGTATGGATGCCTTGCGGAATTGACGCCTCGATTGAAGGTAGTTCCGCTCGCACTCGATCGACGGTACTGATAATATTGGCGCCTGGCTGGCGGAAGATCATGATAGTGATCGAGGGAGTGCCATTCAGGTACCCCGCGGTGCGAATGTTCTGCGCCCCGTCGGATACGTCGGCTACATCCGCGAGCCTGATTGCCGCTCCGTTCTTATAGCCGACGATGAGGGGCTTGTATTGATCGGCATGGGAGATCTGGTCGTTGGTAACAATATCCGCGGTCGTATTGTCATCTGAGATTTGACCTGCCGGCTCGTGCGCATTCTGCTGAGTCAGCACGGACTGAATATTCTGGAGTGTGAGACCGTGGCTGTTGAGCAGCGTAGGATTCACTTCCACGCGCACGGAAGGGCCGGCGCCTCCGCCAACTGTTACCTGTCCCACGCCCGCAATCTGTGAGAGTTTCTGCGCGATGACCGACGACGCTTCGTCATAGAGCGTCGGCTTGTCGTACTTATCCGAAGTGAGTCCCAGAATCAGGATCGGTGAGTCCGCGGGATTCACCTTGCGATAAGTGGGGTTGGCAGGCAGGTTCGCCGGCAGGTAAGTGCGCGCGGCGTTGATGGCCGCTTCCACATCGCGCGCCGCGCCGTCGATGTCGCGGCTCAAATCGAATTGCAGGGTGATCGAGGTGCTTCCAAGAGAACTCGACGAAGTCATCTCGGTCACGCCGGCGATGTGGCTGAACTGACGCTCGAGGGGAGTGGCAATGGAAGATGCACAGATTTCGGGACTCCCGCCCGGCAGGCTGGCCGAGACCGAGATGGTCGGAAAATCGACCTGCGGCAACGGAGAAACAGGCAGAACATTGAAGGCGATGGCTCCGACGAGCGTGATGCCCGCCGTAAGCAGGGTAGTAGCTACCGGACGCCGGATGAAGGGAGCGGAGATATTCACGATCCCTCCGCCGGTTGCGGCTGGCTGGCTGCTTCGGTTGTCTTAGGCGAATGGCTGAAGCGATGGCCTATTCGATCGAAGAAGATGTAGATGACCGGTGTGGTGTAGAGGGTGAGCACCTGGCTAAGCAACAGCCCGCCCACCATGGCAATACCGAGCGGCCGCCTCAACTCTGAACCCATGCCTTGACCCACTGCCAAGGGAATTCCCGCCAGCAGCGCGGCCATGGTCGTCATCATGATGGGGCGGAATCGCAACAGGCAGGCGTCATAGATTGCATCCGTGGCGCTCTTTCCGTGCTCTCGTTCACCTTCCATCGCAAAGTCAACCATCATGATGCCGTTCTTCTTCACAATGCCGATCAGCAGAATGATGCCGATGATCGCGACCACACTGAGGTCCTGCTTGAAAAGAATGAGTGCCAGTAATGCGCCTACGCCGGCGGACGGCAGAGTGGAAAGAATCGTGATGGGATGAATGAAGCTTTCGTACAGGACACCGAGCACGATGTAGACCGCGGCCAGCGCGGCGAGAATCAGCAGGCCCTCATTGGCGAGCGAGCCTTGAAATGCGGCCGCGGTGCCCTGGAATCCATACTCAACACTGGCCGGCATGTTCAGATCTTTCTGCGCCTTGACGATGGCTGTGATTGCGCCTCCAAGCGCTGCATTGGGCGCCAGGTTGAACGAAACGGTGACCGCCGGAAACTGGCCCTGATGGTTGATTGAGAGCGGCTCAATTGCCTTTTCAACATGAATGAACGCGCTCAGAGGCACAGCACTGGAAGCCGCTGTTGTGGTTACAACCGCGGCTGCAGAATTGCCGCTGGCGCCCACTCCGGAGCCGATCGCATTCGTGGGCGCGCTGAGCGCAGCCGAGGACGGGGTGTAGGCAACCGCAGTCGTTGTCGCATTCGAGCCTGCCGAAGAGGATCCCGAGGAGGCAAAAGACGAGGAAGCTCCAGGCCCGGAGCCCCCCGCGGATGCATTCGTCTGGATGTATAAGTCCTGGAGTTTGGCTGGTCCTTGCTGTGCGCTCGGTGACGTTTCAAGAATCACATGATACTGGTTCAACTGCGTGTACATGGTGCTGATCTGACGCTGCCCATAAGCGTCATAGAGCGTGCTGTCGATGGTGGACGGCGCGATGCCAAGCCGTGAGGCGGTAACGCGGTCGATCACCAGCGATGCGGCCAGGCCTCCGGTTTGCTGGTCAGTCGCCACATCGGCAAGTTGCGGCAACTTCTTCATCTTTTCGACGAGCCGTGCGGTCCACAGATTCAATTCGTCGGAGTTGGAGTCCTCCAGCGTGTACTGGTACTGGGTTCGGCTGACCCGGTCATCAACAGTAATGTTCTGGACCGGCTCCATGTAGAGCGTGATGCCTTCCACTGGTTGAAGGCTGGTTTGCAGCCTGCGAATCACGTCTGATGCGTTTATCTTGCGTACGTTCAGCGGTTTCAGGTTGATTGAAATCCGTCCGCTGTTCAGCGTGGTGTTTGTCCCATCGGCACCGATAAAAGAGGAGATGCTCTCGACCGCCGGGTCCTCAAGAACGATGTGACCCAGTTGTTGCTGCTTGTTCTCCATAGCCGCAAAGGAAATAGTTTCCGGCGCCTGCGAAATGCCCTGAATTTCACCCGTGTCTTGTGTGGGAAAGAGCCCCTTGGGGATGATGATGTAGAGCACAACGGTCAACACCAGCGTAGCTACGGCAACCAGCAGCGTGATGGTCTGGTACCCAAGAACAAACTTCAGTGTGCGACCGTAAAACGCAATCATTCTATCGAAGACGCGCTCGGAAGCCTTGAAGAAGCGGCCCTGCTGCTCTTTGGGAGTGTGGCGCAGAATGCGCGAGCACATCATGGGTGTCAGCGTCAGAGAGACTACAGCCGACAAGATGATGGTGACCGCCAGTGTAACCGCGAATTCCCGAAAGAGGCGGCCCACGACATCGCCCATAAAAAGCAGGGGAATCAGCACCGCAATCAAGGAGACGGTGAGAGAGATGATGGTAAAGCCGATCTGCTCCGCGCCCTTCATGGCCGCCTGCATGGGGGAGTCCCCGGCCTCGAGATAGCGCGAGATGTTCTCGATCATCACGATCGCATCGTCTACCACAAAGCCCGTGGAAATGGTGAGAGCCATCAGCGAAAGGTTGTCCAGGCTATATCCCAGCGCATACATGGCGCCGAAGGTTCCCACCAATGAAACAGGCACGGCAATGCTGGGGATGATCGTTGCGTAAAGATTGCGCAGGAAGAGGAAGATGACCATCACCACCAGAGCAACGGTCAGCATCAGCTCAAACTCGACATCGGAGACTGAAGCGTTGATGGCCGTGGTGAGATCGGTAAGCGGCGTCACCTTGATTGAGGCCGGCAGGTTTACCTCAAGCTGCGGGAGAATTGCCTTGATGGCCTTCACCACGCTGATGGTATTGGCGCCGGGCTGGCGCTGAATGTTGAGAATCACCGCCGGCGTCTCGTTCATCCACGCTGCCTGCTTATTGTTTTCGATGCCGTCTACAACCTGCGCTACGTTGCTCAGCATGATGGGCGCGCCGTTGCGGTAGGCAACTACGACATTGCGGTAGTCGTCGCTGGTTACCAACTGATCGTTGGCGTTGATCTGGTAGTCTTGGTGAGGTCCGTCGAAGTTGCCCTTGGCGGCATTCACGCTCTGCACGGTGAGCGCCGTGCGCAGATCTTCAAGGTTGAGTCCGTAAGATGAGAGCGCCGTCGGATTGGCTTGAATGCGCACTGCCGGCTTCTGGCCGCCACTGATGCTCACCAGGCCGACCCCGCTCAGTTGCGAGAGCTTGGGCGCCAGGCGCGTGTCCACCATATCCTCAACCTGCGAGAGCGGTATGGAGTCGGATGTAATGGCCAGGGTCAGGACGGGAGCATCCGCGGGGTTCGTCTTGCTATACACCGGAGGCGATGGAAGGTTTGAGGGCAGAAAGCTTTGCGAGGCATTGATCGATGACTGAACCTCTTCTTCCGCGATATCGATATTCAGGCTGAGTTCGAACTGCAGCACAATCACCGACGATCCGCCGGAACTGGTCGATGTCATCTGGCTGAGCCCGGGCAATTGACCAAACTGGCGTTCCAGCGGAGCGGTCACCGTTGTGGCCATCACGCTTGGGCTGGCGCCTGGATAGAAGGTGAGTATCTGGATGGTGGGGTAGTCGACCTCAGGCAAGGCTGACACCGGCAACAGGGTATACGCAACGATACCAACCAGCAGGATTGCAGCCATCAGCAGAAAGGTTGCGACAGGGCGCTGGATGAATGGCCCGGAAGGATTCACGGGATATTACTCCCAGCGGGGCTGACCGGAACCGCCTGCTTCGACACGACGATCCTGCTGCCGGCCTGCAACTTGTCGAAGCTGCTGGTAGCTACAACTTCGCCTGGATTAATTCCCTGAACATCCGTCATGCCGCCGTCCGCTACGCCGGTCGTGATGTTGCGCACGCTCGCCGTGCCGTTCGCAATCACATAGAGAAAGGTCGCTTCCCCGTTGTGTTGAATAGAGGCGGTGGGGACCAGGGTCACGCCCTGCAGAGTATTCACAAGCAACCTTGTGTTTACAAACTGGTTTGGAAAGAGTGCTCCGTTTTTGTTATCAAAAAGTGCGCGAAGCTTTACCGTTCCCGTCGTGGTGTCAATCTGGTTGTCGATGGTGAATAATTTGCCAGCAGCGACCTGAGTTGTCTGAGAGCGGTCCCACGCCTCGACGGGCAGCGTGTGCATCTGCCGCATCCGCGCTTGCACTTGTCCCAGGCTGTCTTCGGCCATCGTGAAAATTACGGTGGTAGGCTGTACCTGCGTGATGACGACTAGCACGGTGGTCCCGGCTGCCTGCACTACGTTTCCGGGGTCGACCAGGCGAAGACCTACCCGGCCTGTAATCGGCGCGACGATGTGGCAATAGCTGAGCTGGACCTGGTTGTAATTCACTGTGCCTTGATCGTTTTTCACCGTGCCCTGGTCCTGCAATAGAATCTTTTCCTGATCATCGAGTAACTGCTTTGGGATCCCGTTTCCGGCCCACGCCGTCCGATAGCGTTCCAGGTCCATCTGGGCCTGCGCAAGGATATTCTTGTCGCGCTCCAGCACGCCTTCAGCCTGGAGTAACTGTGCCTGGTAAGGACGCGGATCGATGTCGATCAGCGCGTCTCCTTTCTGAACGAATTGCCCCTCGTTGTAATGAACCGCAGTCAGGACTCCGCTCGCCTGCGCAGTAATCGAGGAAGTGTAGACCGGAGTTACTGTGCCAATGGCATCGAGGTATATGCCGATGCTACCCTTCGTGGCCGCGGCGGCCGTGGTGGTGACAGAGGGCTTCGCGGCAGCCAGCGCACGCTTCGCAGCCGCTGCTTTAGCGTCTTTCTCGCGGATCGCAAAGACCACGATCACGGCCAAAAGCAGCAGAAAAAGAACGCTTGTCCAAAGAACCCACCGCTTTCGATACCAGCGAGCAGGCGCAGACAATTGATGATCTGCGCCGATGTGCTGAACATCCGAGTTTTCTTCGATTCCGGACATGCAGGGCTCCGCTCTGAAACGCCTTTGACTACGCGCCCGTTGTAGAATCGCCGAATTTCGGTTCGAATGTATGGTTCATATTGCTCATTTCCGAAAACCCGGCGAATCCGGAATAATTTATTCTTTCCAACAACCTGCCGGAGTTTAAGGTCAGGCCTCATCCATCTCCCTCCCAACCTTGCGGTCCTTGAGCTCTAACAATGTTCTTCGGGTAGCTCTGCATACAATACGTCGAGCTGGAGCAAAACTCACCACTCGCGCATTTTGAATTCGCGCGATGACGGACAGAGATTGATCTCAATTGCGGTTAATCGTCGGACAGACGCATGCGTCCTTCGATTGCTGTCTAATATTGGCCGAAGTGCTTTGAGGCTCTCCTCTTGTAAACGGCCTAGCTGGAATCGGCTTGGTTTCGTTCACAATCTCGGAGCGGCGGTTCTTTAGGTCCATTGCGCGCGGGGGCGATTCTGCGCATGAATCGCCAGATGCGGCGTTGCAGCAGACAGTAAAGATGATGGCGGCAATTGCCACTCCAGGTTATTGGACCGAAGACTGGGGAGGTGGGCCATTTACATCGGAAACCACGCGCTCAGCTAGCGCCGGAGCCCAATTCGAATCGAGAACGTTCATCAGCGACCAGGGATTGCCGGCCAGATCGTAGTGAAACTCTCCCTGCTCATCGATCACCAGCCTGCTAGCCGGGTATAAGAATCCTGTGCTCTTGGCATTGTCGGTGTCATTCATATCGAATTGACCAACCATCAGGTCGAAAGACCGGGATTCGGAATTCGCATCGACTTCATCGGATTGAAGCGGACGGATGGTGATAAAGGTGATCTGCCGCCCAGTCGGCGTTACGACCATTTGGATAAAGGCGACGTCAAAGCTGAGATTTCCGGAAATCGAGCAAAGACCGGCCGCTTTCGTTTTGGAGAGCGCGGTGGCCAGTTCCCGATCCTGGCCCTCTTGGAATGCCAGTGAAAGAACCTGCAGATCCGCGGAAGTAGAGTAGTTATAAACGATCAGCGTTACGCCGATCGTGTTACCGGCTCTAGCGTAGCTTCCGTGAATCTTCTCGGGACCTGGACTGCTGGAGAATCCCGGGATGGTTCCCAGCGCTAATGTGCCCACCAGTATCAAGATCGGGAATACTGACTTGCGAATGCATCGATCTGTGCTTGTGAGTGGCCCCATTTTGAGATTCTCCCGGAAAGATACGCGTCTGCGCCTGTTGACATTACTCAGGCCCCGTCGCCCCGCAGACTTGAAACTATGCGGCGGTTCTCGTTTCGATGGCTTTTTGTGTCTGCACAAGTTCATCGAATATTGCGCGGTATTGGATCATCGCGATGCGAAGCTCTTCGGTGCTCGCTTCAGCCCGGCCGGGCCGCGCCGCGATGGCGTGCGCCGCGCGGAAGTCTTCCATCAAGCGAGGATAAGTGACGGAGACATCCGCTGCGCGTTGTTCAAATGTGTCCTTGGGATAGCCGCGGGCCTCGAGGAGCGCGGCTATAAGATCGTCGGCTTCAGTGACCGCGGCCTTGGGGTGATCGACGAAGCGGGATTGCACGGTTTGCCACTCGGTGACGAATCGTTCCCGCTCGATTACGCCGAGTTCGCGGATCTTCAGTGCGTCGACGCGGGTTTCACGGTCGGCCAGTTTTGTCTCGGCATTGCGCGAAGAGCCATGCTCCAGAACAGCGCGGTCGTACTCCGATCCGAAACGGTTGCGAAAGGCCAGCGTACGCTTTCCGCGGCGATCGACGAACCCTACAACTGCGGCAGCAATGACCAAGATAAGGATAACTGCAGCGCTGATAAGCTGGACATTCGTGAACTGACTGAACATGGTGTTCTCCTATGCAGGATTTCCTCCTCGGCAAAAGCCAATGGAGGAGGCTTCCCAGGTGGGAAGAAACTTACACGCAATCCATCATGGACGACCAGGTGTAACAATGCTGGCCAGAATTGCACACCGCGTGGAATCGGCGAGTCGGTCAAATCTAGTGGTGTCCGCCACGCAGATGGTCGTTTATGTTTTGAAAGGGCACGACCGGGGTGCCGGGGCGCCCTCTGGGCCGGGCCGGG
>PLOG01000137.1 GCA_003142935.1 Acidobacteriaceae bacterium | reverse complement strand
TGACTAGAGTTCACGTGAGGTTTGCCATGCCGATGTTTGTACAAGATTCCCCGCGTCGCCTCTTCTGGGGCACCCTGCTCGTTCGCATCCTCGTCGGCTGGGTCTTTCTTGCGGAGGGTATTCAGAAATTTCTCTTTCCAGCAGCACTCGGCGCCGGTCGTTTTGCGAAGATCGGTATCCCATTACCCCAATTCACAGGTCCATTTGTCGGTGTTGTAGAGATTGTTTGCGGAGCGCTCCTGCTTGTTGGACTTCTGACAACCTTTGCAGTAGTGCCGTTGCTCATCGACATAGCGGTCGCGATTGCGACCACGAAGATCCCAATGCTGCTCAAGCAGGGATTCTGGGCCGCGATGCACGAAGGGCGCACGGATTTCTGTATGTTTGTCGGTCTCATTGCGATTGCTCTTCTCGGAGCAGGAGGCTTGTCACTGGATGAACGGTGGCGGCGTATCCGGTAATGCTCCCATTGCAACGCCACAAGTCGAACCAGCGAGCGGCTCCTGCGCGGAGGTTCTACTGGTCTTTCTTCGCAGTGGCTGTACTTCTTTCGGTGGCCTGATCGCTCATCTCGGGTACTTCCAGAAAGAGATTGTCGAGCGCCGGAAATGGTGCAGCAAGAGCACGATGGCCGAAATCATCGCACTTGCTCAATCCCTGCCCAGAAGGTCATTTATATCTGCCTTTTTCGAGTTGGCTCCCATCTGGCTGCTGATCAGCCGCAGGAGATTTTCCGGCATTTGTGCTTCTGCTGACCGCGTCCTAACGGTTCGGCGGCATCCGTTTCCGGCGGATGTGATTCTGGTCACAGATTCGCCGCTTTCACAGGGATACAGTCTTGCCAACGGTACCGGAGGACACGGAATCTTCGTATCCTTTGTTCTGGGTGGGCTCATCGATTCCATTTCTACTTGAGTCTACCCCGCGGTCAGCCTACTCCGGCACCTGCCAATGGCACGCAGTGTATTCAGTTTCCACGACAGTTTGCCCTGGCAGTGTTCATGTCACAGTAGCAGAGATTCTTACCGATCTTCGGAAGCCATCTGCAGGAGCTGCCCATGCAGCGATCTTCTCTGGTACGGGTACTCGCAGTGGCCGGATTGACAGCCTCTGTTTGCCTCTCTCTTTCAGCGGCGAAGCAGTCCTCCCACGAGCTTGCTTCATTCGCAAAGTACCTCAGGATACAAGGAGCCTCGCCGGTTGGATCGGAAACCTGCGCCACTTGCCATGCGGAAGTCGCTAAAAACTTCCAGCACGCGTATCACGCGCAGCAAGGGGTCCAGTGCGAGGAGTGCCATGGCAATGGCAGTCTCCACGTCGATGGCGGAGGGGATACATCCAAAATCGTTTCGTTCAAGAATCGCTCCGCGACGGACGCCAACGGAGTGTGCCTGAGTTGCCACGCACAGGACAAAGGCACCCAGCACTGGACGAGCGGCGTGCATGCGGCGAACGGGATTCGTTGCATCGATTGCCACCAGGTCCACGCCAGCGGCGCGAAGGAGGCGCACGATCGCGAGGCCCGGTTCGACACCACCACGCACGGCGCGGGCGATGCGGCATCGATCTCGCCGGAGACCAATGCCATGGTTCAATCGCGTACGGTGACCAACGAGACCTGTCTCAAGTGTCACCAGACGGAGAAGGCGCAGCTCAGCATGCCGTACCATCACCCGTTGCGCGAAGGCAAGATGAGTTGCGTGGATTGCCACGATGCGCACGGAGGCTCGGCGGCCAACAACCTGCGCACGGCCAATGCCAATGAGCTCTGTCTGAGCTGCCATGCGCAATATCGCGGGCCATTCGCCTACCAGCATCCTCCCGTCACGGAAGGTTGCTTGAATTGCCACAAAGCTCACGGATCGCCCAACTCGAACCTGCTGTCGCTGAGCGAACCGGCCTTGTGCCTGCAATGCCATGCGGGCCACCACAACGGAGCCGGCCTGCCCGTGGCGGATCGCTGCACTAACTGCCACAGCTCGATTCACGGCACGGATGTCGCCACGCCCAGCGGTGGAAGCAGATTCATCGACAAGGGGCCGCAGGGAGTGCCCTCCGAGCCAGTGCAGGCCCCGCCGGCAGGTATGGCGGCTTTCTCGCAGGCAACTTCTCACGCGTCCGCTATCACCATCGGCACGGCGGGCGGCGTGTTGGGAGTGATGACTTCCCAACATTTACGCCTCATGCCGGGAGGGCAACGCGAGTTGAACCCAAAAGGCGGTTCTGCTGAAGATGGATCCGGCGCTCCATTGGCGGCTTCGTCTATCAGTTCAGCCGGCTATAGATTCATGGATAATTCGGGATTTGCCGGCCGTGCCGGAGAGTATGACTCCCTGCAACAGTCGGCTGGAACCACCAGCGTTACAACCTATGTACTGCCCAAGAAACATCTGACCCTGGTTTCACGAAACAGAGTCCTGACTGGCAACGACTACTCCATGCGTTCGCAGCTCACCGCCGGCAACTGGCTGAAGGCGGAATTGGACCTGCGCAGCCTGGTGCAGCAGCAGGACCATTACCCTGCCTACATTGCATTGCTGTCCTCAGACTTCGTGGGCAACGTTACCGATCTTATTCCGGCGAACGCCAACTTTGCGGTAACAAGGAGAATCGGCAACGGTTCTGCGCGGGTCAAGTTACCAAATCTGCCCGTCCATCTGTTTGTAAAGGGGGGATGCAGGCAAGAGTGCGCAATACGCAGCTCATCTATTTGGATGAGAACTCGACTCCTGCGGTTTATGTTGGCGGCGTAAATACAACCTGCGGCCAAACCTGTCACCAGCAGTCCCAGTACCAGCCGGTAAACCAAACCACGCGCAATGTTGGCGGCGGTATCGACGTAAGGCTGAAACGCATCCTGCAGTTTAGCCTGGAACACGATTTCAGCAGCTTCAATGATCGGCTCACCTTCCCCACCGCCGCCTACACCGGGCCGTTTACGCCGGAGAACGAAGGCTCTTCGAGCGTCAATCCTCCTCCGTCCGGGCCGGCGCCGGGCGATCTTCCCGCCGGAAACTACTACCTTGACATTCCCTCTCCAAACCAGTATTCGGCAGACGCCTTGAGCCTGTACCTGACGCCATCCGACGGGTTGAGCATCAACGCTCAAGCGACCTATACACGCCTGCGCAACACGTTTACCCGCAATCCTCAGAATTGGTTCGACTCGGATGAGACGCTGAACTGGCTTCCGGTAGCGCGTGTGCAGCTCATCGCCGATTACCACCAGCAGAACCTGATCAACGGCTTCGCGCCGTACTACAGTATGTACGGAAACGTCTCGTATCACCGGCATTGGGAGGGCCTGCGTATCGAGGGAGAACTGCCGGCCGGCTTCAATGTCGAGGCTCACTACCGGCGCAGCGGGATTACGCGCTCCAATGCCTCCCTGTGGCCGCAGATTTATTCGATGGACAATACGGACTTGCTGACCGTGGTGCCCTCCTCGACCAGCGACGCCGCGGGGGCGGCGTTGCGCTATCGCAATCGCCTGTGGACCGCGAGAGCGGGAGATGAATGGACCAAAACCCAGCATCCCGGTTTCCTGATCGTTCCGCAAAACCAGAATCGCATCTTTGCCAATCTGTCCCTCACGCCCGCAAGCTGGCTGGTTCTTTCCAACGACGCCAGCATCCTTGTGCAAAACACCTTTCCAGCCGTTGCGCTTCCCAATTCTCCCACCGCCGCGCAGAGCTTCGGCGGGGACATTGCCGGTCTGCCTCTCGACTTTCAGCGGCGTGACCGCTTCTATACCGACGCGGCCAATGCTACAATGCGCTTCGTGCCAGGCTGGGACCTCGGGTTGGGATATTCCTACCAGCAGAACAATCTGACCAGCTACATGGCCTTCCAGAATGATAGTTCTGTCAACTATATTGTCGATGAGCCAAACGTACCCTACAAGCAGCTCAGCCAGGTCTTCTGGGGCGATTCGACCTATACGGTCAAGCAGCGCCTGGGCCTGGATCTGCGGCTCACCCACAACGCCTCAAGCAGCGGGTTCCGCCCCGACCTCAATCCCAACGACGCCGCCCAGTTGGGCAATGCGGCTCTGATCCAGCAGGGAACCTTCGATCCGGTGATGTTCCAGTCCGCTCTCGGCAACCTGGCTCTCAGTTCAACCCAGATCTCGGGAGTGAAGGTGCCGCAATGGATCGGCCAGGGCAAGGCGTACTATCTCTTCCCATACAAGATCGAGGGTGGCACCGTCTTCTACTACGGAAGCTATGGCGACCACTGGAATCCGAATCTGAACGGCGTGATGCGCACCTTCGACGTTTACATCGGACGCACTTGGTAGCACAGGGGGCCATAGCCTCCGCAATAAAGCCCGAGTTCTGAGAAAAGGGTCTGGGAGCCTCAGTCTTTTGCAACAGAGCAGGGAGAGAGCCAGCATCCCGGTACGCCAGAATCAATCAATGTTTAGCCGGGCAGTCTGGATCGGGACCGAAAAACGCCCCAGGGTTCGGGAACGGATATCGTCTGGACCGTCGCCCCTGGCCACATGGCTTTGGGCGAAAAAAGGCGCCATTAGGGGTCTCTATCTATAGAGGAGGGACTGCTTCTAGTTAAGTTTGGTTTTCTTTTTTGCCTCGTCCGCCGCACGGGCCTGCGCGTCGAGCCCGTTCGTAGGGTCTTTGTGGAACAACTTCCGCGAAATATCCGGCCAGAATTCCTGAAGAGTCGCGCCAAAAGTGCCCTCGAGGGTCACGGTGATTCCGGCTTCGAAGGTCTGTGCAACGCCCGATTTGCTGTCTGAAGGGTAATAGAGATTGGAAATCGCGCCCGAAACGATATTTCCCCCGACGTTGGAGTAGTTGGGTTCCCACTTGCCCGTGTTGTCGTGTTTGCAGATGAAGCTGGTAGCCACGGCATAAAAAAGCCGGTGCATCGCTTTGCCGTGGCCGAGCCGAAAGTAGCGTGGATCCTGGTGGAGAATGATGGGCAGAAATGCATTTCCGATCATCGTGCCGTCGAAGGCATCGAGATAGCTGGCGCCGGAGCGTTTGAGATATCCTTCTGGACCCCAGCCAAATCCCGGATTGTCGTCCTTCGCCTCGCCCAGCCCAGCCACGATGAATGCAATTGCGAACGTGTAGGGGTCGACAGCCGAGTGTAAGGCAAGGTTGACCTTCTGTTTTGCGGTGAGGGAAACTGCGTCGCTGACGTAGGATGTATTGAAGCTGGGAATGATACCCAGCACCCGCTGATGCTCCTGCTGCTTGATCTGGTCTTCGGCCTTTTGTTGTTTGCTTTTATCCGTAGGGGTTAGCACGGTGGGCGTTCCTGAAGAGCTGGAACTGCTATCTGCAACCGGACTATTTGTCGCGGGGTCTTGAGCTGGAGTGGATACTTGCGCAGGCGGCTGAGCCTGTTGGCCTTGTTCGCCGGCAGGCTGCTGATCGCGGGGCTCGGCAAGTGCAACTTCAATTTGCGGCTGCGGAGCCTCCGGCAAGTCCTGGGTCGTGAAGTTTGGACCTTGTGAAGCTTCCTGCGACTTGAGACAAGCAGGGTGCAGAACCAAAGCCATCCCGGCAATCAGTAAGGCAGCAACTAATCGAAAGTCTGAGAGCATCCATTCACCTTTGGTGGATTAAGACCCCCTCCGCCTTATCTGCCATGAAGAGAGTACGTTGCCGTTGAGATGATCCACTTCTGACGAGGCCATCCCTGCGGAGAAGCTCCGGCGCCCAAAATTCTAGTGCGAATATGCGGTTCTAAAGGTTAGACGACTTTCCGTGCCTAAAGAATCAGTGAATTTGCCTCGCGCTCGCCTTCGCACTCGCCCCAGCAGTCTCCAGATGTAGGATATCCTCTTTCGCCAAATCAGGAGTTTCGCCTGGATTTGGGACCGCTGGCCAGAATTGCCGTGGTCCAGCCGTCCCCGGGAATAGGAGTCGCGCGATCAAGCCGCGAAATCGATGAACCCTTTCTCGGGATTCGTTGAGATCAGTTTCACCGTCACCTTGTCGCCCACGTCAAGCCCTTTGCCCCCCTGCACCAGCTTCCCTTCCACGTGCGGATCGAGTGTCCGAACGAATGTGCCGTATTTATTCACTCCTGTAACGATGGCCTGGAATGTTTGCCCGATGCGCGGGTGCAGCACAACGGCGGCGATACGCTTCTGCATCTCGCGCTCCACCTTGCGGGCATTGTCTTCCATCAGCGTGCACCGCGCCGCAATCGCACTCAGATCGTCTGTGCTGTAGGGCTGCTGACCATGGGCGAAGTATGCCTTCAGCAGCCGCTGCGTCACCACGTCGGGAAAGCGGCGGTTGGGCGCCGTCGAATGCGTGTAGTCCTGGACGGCCAGGCCGAAGTGGCCAGGCGAGACTTCATTGGGCTTCACCAGCACATACTCGCCCGGTCCCATCAGCTTGACGACCGTCAAAGAAAGGTCGGGAAAGTGGTCGGGATCCTTCTGTTTCTGCGCCAGCAGAAAATCGTTCAGTGCCTTCGAGTCAGGTTCCGCAGGCAGAGTGGCGCCCAGCCTCGCGGCGACTTCGACAATGCGGTCCCACCGCTTGGGCGTACGAACGATGCGTCGGATACTGGCCACGCCGGCGTCCTCAAAGGTTCGCGCGATCACCCCATTGGCCGCAACCATGAACTCCTCGATGAGCGACGTGGCGCGGTTCTTTTCCAGTTTCGCAATCTCCACGGCATCGTCCTTCAGCATCACAGGCCGGGTCTCGATCGTTTCAAGATCGAGCGCCCCGTGCTGGAAGCGCCCACCCACCATGCGCTGCGCTGCCGTGTCCTGCAGTTTCAGTTGCGCCGCCAATTCAGCGCTTGCAGCCACCTTGGCCGGCGCCGGACCGCGCCCTTCAAGCCATGCGCCAACGCTGTTATATGCCAGTTGCGCCCGGTTCCGCACCAGCGCCCGGTATGCTTTGCCGTCAGATGCCGTGCCGGCCGCATCCACCGCGTACTCGATGACCACTGCAACGCGGTCTTCGTTTTCATTCAGCGAGGTAATGCCCTCGGAGAGCTCTGTGGGCAGCATGGGAAAAACTTTGACGCCGGTATAAACCGACGTCGTCTCGCTGCTGGCGTGGCCGTCAATGATGGTGCCCTTGCTGACGCGCGCATCCACGTCGGCCACGCCCACAAGCACGCGAATGCGGCCGTCAGGCAACTGCTCGGCCCATTCAATCTGATCCAGGTCCTTTGACGTGTCGTTATCGATCGAAGACCAGAGCAGATTGCGCAAATCCTGCGCGCCGGGTGCGCCGGGCAGTTCGGGGTGAGCTTCGATTGCGCTCAGTTCTGCGTTGGCCTTGGCTGGGAAATCCGGCTGAAAGCCGTGCTCGATCATGGTGGTGTGCGCCGCGGCAACAAGATTGAAGTGATAAGGATGGCTGCTGGACATGCGAAAAGGGCTCCTTGGGTGCGACATGCCAGCCTATCACTTCCGGCTGGCATTCCCGCGCAACCGGTACTGCCCTAACACTGCGTTGCTAGCAGAAAGGAGGGTTAAATGAGCTTTTCAGGCTCGTCCATCGACGATAGTAACGAAAGAGTCAATATACTGGACTCGACAATATGCAGGGACTCGACAGGAAAGCTTTGTCAGTGCATTCTTGTATCTTAGCTACCTGTGGAGTGAGGCAAAGTTTTCTCCGCCTGAGCGAGCTTCCACCGCTCTCAACAGATGAGTTGTCACGCTTTCCCGTGGGCGCACTCAAAGCCTTCAAGGCCAAGGTCGGTATAAAGTTCGTATTTCCCCGAGGAAGGATTCTTCTCTATGCGTCTTTCACCGATTCTGCCCACAATTCGCTCCGGGAGCGTCAGGGGCGGTCGACCGCAGGTCCGAAACCGGCGCAATTCGACGGCACCGGCTCGCTTCCGCTTTCCGGCCCAAATCACTGACGTGGATGCCCCGCTGCGCCACGCCGAGCTCTTCTACCTGCAAAAGCAGATTCAGTTGCAGACCCCCATGGTGATCGTCCTCGAAGACGGCGAGCAGATGGATGGCTGCATTGAATGGTACGACCGCAACGCACTCAAGGTTCGCGGCAAAACCAAGTCCCTGATCTATAAGTCCGCAATAAAATACATGTACAAGCTCGGCGACTTAGGGCAGTAGCCAGGAGCAGTGGTTAGTGATTGGTGGTTAGAATACAAAGGCCGCCGCCCCCAACCTTGCAATTTTCTCCAATCGCAAAGGTGGGAAAGCACAAGTCTTATTAGTACTACAGTCGTAAATCGAGGTTTTCGGAGTGAGCAGGGGGTTAACCCCCTGAATGACGGCGAATTTACGGGGCCTTCAGGCCCGGGCTCTTGGCTTCTTCGCAGGATTTGAACGAAATACAACTATAGTACCAGCTTTGAAAATCTGCCTTACCGCTGCCCGTTGACGCCCGAAAAGAGCCAGTTCCGGCATCTGCTTTACGGCCGCAAGCCCCACATCTATCGTGTGATCTATCGCGTTCTGGAGAAGCGAAGCCAAGTTGAAGTGCTTCACATTTGCCACGGCGCCAGGCGTGAACTTGCGACCGCCCATCTCGGGTAGGAGATGCCGCAAACTGCCCGCTCCGCGTAGAATCGCAGCAGGCTCCACGGATCGTCTCCGCGCCCACAGCCATGTCCCGCAACTTCTACATCCTGGCAGCAACGCTCGGGCTCTTCGCGCTCGTCTCGGCGGGTATGTCGCTAGTGCCGTCGAGTTTTCAACCTGGCTTGCCGGCCAACGGTTCGCTGTGGCGCACTGTCGCCTTGTTTCTGCTGCTTTTCGGGCTGCTTGCGGCGCTCATCGGCGTAATGAGCCACCTTTTCGAACAGGTAGACAGGCGCAGCGAACAGGCCCGCCAGGCAGTTCGGCGGAAACGCAAAGGGACCGGCGACCAGTGAGGCGCGCCTTCCCGGTAAAATGAGGTGTGGGATACATTCCCGCACAGGACGAGAGCAGACGCCGATGTATGAAGTCACCGTGGAGGCNNTACAAGGGCAAGTGCGAGAACCCGCACGGGCACAACTACAAGGTGCGCGTCACGCTGGCCGGGACGGAACTGGACGAAGCCGGCCTGCTGCTGGATTTCAAGCTGCTTAAGCAGGTGCTGCGCCCGGTCATCGACCGCATTGACCACATGATGCTCAACGACCTGGATCCCTTCACGGTGCTTAATCCGTCGGCCGAAAACATCGCCAAATATTTCTACGACCAGACCAGCGAACAGCTCGCCAGAATGACCGCAGGCCGGGTACGCATCAAGGACTGCACCCTCTGGGAGACTGACACCACGACAGCTACCTACTACGAGTAGATAGACGCGGGCTCAGTTCATCTGCCCGGACTTGGACTTCAGATACTTGTCGAAGGGAATCTCAAAGTAGAACAGCTCGTTGCCGTCAGCGCCGCGCAGCGCGTGCAGGTGCAGCTTGGCGCCGCGCAGCGGGTGGCTCAAGTCCGATACATCGTAAAACAGGAAGCCGGCCCGCGTGGTGTGCGGCTCCACAACCAGCGCCCCGTACTCGAAGGTGTCGAAGTCCTCTTCGACCTCCTTATTGCTGGCCTTCGGCTTCAGCTTGATCTTGGGTATTGGGCCAGGCATCGGGATACTGGACCCCTCGCGCTCCTTGCGCGTCATCAGCCGCTCCACATCCTCCGGCTCGGCGGCCTGGATTCTGTCGCCTGCAGCGGTCTGAAAGAGAATCCGCGCATCGCGCAGTGAAATCGGTCTGTCGCCTTGATTGGTGACAATCAGCCGCACCGGCATTACGCCGTGGCTGAGATAATCGACGCGGAAGATCGATTCTTTCTCCTTTGTGTCGAAGGGTTCTGCGGCAATAGCCACCTTCTCGTCGGGGTGTACCTCGACGTCGGCATAGGTCGTAGCCGGCTGCACGGGAGGCGGTGAGTGGTCGCTGGCCAGGACCGGCAAAGCCAACCCTGACAACAACAGCGGAATTGCCCGCAAGACCCTCATCGTGCTCGACTGTATCATTCTAAGTTGGACTGCGGAAAGGCGCGTTCCGTCACGCATGATTCTCTTTTTCTACAACCTCGCCCTGCTGGCGGCCCTGGTGGCCGGCGCTCCCTGGTGGTTGTGGAAGATCGCCACGACGCACAAATACCGCGAGGGGCTGGGTGAACGGCTGGGGCGGGTTCCGCTCTTCCCAGATGGGCGCGGTCGGCAAGTTATCTGGCTTCATGCAGTATCCGTTGGTGAAGTGCTGGCCGTTAGCCGGTTGGTTGGCGAGCTGGACCGAGCCTTCCCGGAGTTCCAATTGCTCATCTCCACAACTACGCGCACCGGTCAGGATCTGGCACGGGATCGATTCGGGGCCGAGCGAGTCTTCTACTGCCCACTCGACCTGCCCTGGGCCATTCGCGCTTACCTGAATGCTCTTCAACCTCGGATGCTCGTGTTGGCCGAGACCGAGTTCTGGCCTAATCTGCTCAGCGGCTGCTTTCGCCGCTCCATTCCTGTGGCCGTGGTAAACGCGCGCATCTCTGACCGCTCCTGGCCACGCTACCAGCGCCTGAAACGGCTGTGGCGGCCGATTCTCAGCCGCTTGGCCCGTGTTCTGGCACAGAGCGAGATCGACGCCGGGCGGCTGAAGGCCATCGGCTGTGCGCCGGAGCGGGTTTCGGTCGCGGGCAATCTCAAGTTCGACGTACGAGCCGCCAAACAGGCCGAGGCTACCCGGATGCTGAAGGCCCTTGCGCCCAATCTGCGACTTGTTGTTGCAGGCAGCACACTAGAAGGCGAAGAGGCTGCCCTGCTTGAATTGTGGCCACGGCTGCTAGCGGCCGACCCTCAACTCATCCTGGTCCTCGCTCCGCGTCATCCGGAGCGGTTCGCCGCGATCGTGACTCTGCTCGACCAATCCGGAATTTCTTGGAGTAAGCGTTCGAACTGGGATGCCCATTCGGAGACTTCACTGCAACCTCTTCGTCCCGGCCAGATCGTTCTGCTCGACACGATCGGCGAGCTGGCTTCGGTCTATTCGCTTGCCGCAGTCGCCTTCGTGGGCGGCAGCCTCATTCCTGCCGGCGGGCACAACCCGCTCGAGCCCGCTCAGTTCGGCGTCCCAATCGTGATGGGGCCGAATTACGTGAACTTCCGCGCAATCGCCGATGACTTGCAGGCGCATCAGGCTCTCCGCATCACAACAAAGGAAGACCTGGCTTCGACTCTCATTGCGTTGCTCCAGGACTCGGGAGCGGCCAAAGCCATGGGCGAACGTGCGCGGAAGGTCTTCGGTCAACAGGCCGGAGCTACAGACCGTTGCGTGTCTGCCCTGCGGGAGTTGCTCGCGGTGGCAGACAGGGAGCGCGCCTCATGACGCGAGCCTCGTCCGCGCGCCGTCTGCTGCTGCCCCTGGTTCCGCTCTATAGGCTTGCCCTTGCGCTGCGGGAACTCCGGCTCGCCAGCAGACTGGAGCCTGTCCGGCGCCTGTGCTTTCCGGTCGTCAGCGTCGGAAGTCTCTCCGCCGGCGGATCGGGGAAGACCCCTCTGACCATCGCCCTGGCCCAGGCGCTCAAGCTGCGTGGACTCCATGTCGACGTGCTCTCCCGCGGTTACGGCCGTCAAAGCCGAGCTGCCCTCCGCGTTGATCCGAGCGGCTCTGCCGAGGAGTTTGGAGACGAGCCGCTGCTGATTGCGCGCGAAACGGGTGTGCCGGTCTATGTGGCTGCGCAACGGCATGAGGCTGGACTCATGGCTGAGTGCTCCGCGCGTTCACTTCCTGGTTTACATCTTCTGGATGACGGCTTCCAGCACCGCCAGCTTCACCGCGACGTGGATATTCTCCTGATGGACGGCCGGGATCTGCAGGATCATTTGCTCCCCGCGGGGAACCTGCGCGAGCCGCTCAGTGCCATGCTTCGCGCCAACGCCCTTGCAATTCCCGCCGGCGACATTGAACTCGAGACGAAGTTGAGTGCTTCTGGGTGGCTAGGACAAGTCTGGCGCTTGCGCCGGCGCATGGAGGTCCCGCACATTGAAGGCCCGATCATTGCCTTCTGCGGCATTGCTCGCAGCGAGCAGTTCTTTGCCGGACTTGAGGCAGCGGGCTTGCATCTCGCCTCCCGCATTGCCTTTCCCGATCATCACCCGTACAAGGCACACGATCTCGACTGCATTCGGGATGCGGCGCGAAGCGTCGGCGCTACGGCGGTGTTGACCACGGAAAAGGACTGCGTTCGGCTGGGCAAACTGGGCGCGTCAATTCCGCTTAAAACGGCTCGGCTGCGTATCGAGATCGAAAACGAAGAAGAAGCCGTCAAAGGGCTGATGAAAATCCTCGGCCTGTAGATTCAGGCACCCTCAAGCTTCGATCAAAAACGGGGCAAGAAGGTCGCACCTTACTAATCTGATCTGATTTCCGCGCCACTCACAGTTTCAGGAATATCTTCTTGCGATAAAGTATCCAGACCGGGATAAAGCAAATTGCCATATACGAAAACGAGTAGCCAAAAGCGGCCCAGCCGGGGTTGGGAATCTGCGCGAAGATGTGCTCGCGCGCCCAGTCAAATGCATTCGTCTTCTGCCCGTCCGCAGTGAAGGGAAACAGGTCCACCAGGCCGGGCAGTAGCTCGCTGACTATATAGGCGGCAATGGCATTTGAGCCGAAGACGAGCCACGGCCAGACCACCCCCCTGAACAAGACTTCGCTCTGGCTCCGGCCTTTATCTTTTCCCCAACCCTTGATTTCCACGGCCCAGAAGGCGAGCGCAAAGACGACGAGCGACCAGCCGGCCGCCACCAGCACATAGGAACTGGTCCACATTTTCTTGTTCAACGGAAACCAGATTGACCACAAGCAGCCGGAGGCCAGGCAAGCCAGGGCGCCTGCGGCAAGGCCCGCGGCCTTTGTCTTCAGTTCCCGCTGCGAACGCAGCCATAGCCCGGTAAGCAGCCCCAAAAGCGTGGTGCCGATTGCCGGAATATCGCTCAGGAGTCCTTCAGGGTCGCGGAGATTGTGACTCCAAAAGTCCTCGTACAAGTGATTGGGCATCAGTTGCCGGTCGAGCCAGGCAACAATGTTCAGGTCCTTATCGAGGAAGGGTATGTCGCGTCCGGGCATGCCCGATCCCGGCACGGGAACCCAGCGCACGAGCACCCAATAGCCCACGAGGACTAGAGCGAGCAACGCAATCTTGGTCCAGACCCGCTTGTCTAACAGATAGAACAGTCCAACCAGGAGATAGCAAACGGCGATCCGCTGCAGAACACCATAGAAGCGCATGTGCGCCAGGTGAAAGTACGGAAAGCTGTTGACGACAAGCCCGAGCAAAAACAGGAGGCAGGCTCGCTTGGCGGTGTGCCACGCCAACTGCGCACGCGTCGCGCCCCTGGCCAGGCGCGCCCCATAGGCAAACACGATTGAGACCCCTACTACAAACAGGAAGGTGGGAAACACCAGGTCGGTCGCCGTCAATCCATTCCAATCCGCGTGGTTCATCTGGGCCCACGCTCCAGGGCCTCCGTTGTTGTTCACCATGATCATGAAGGCGATGGTGACGCCGCGCAGAATGTCCAGCGACAGCAAGCGTTGGAAGGGTCTGGGAAGGGACGACGGGTTGGTCATGGCGATAGCACGCTCCGTGAAGCTGTATATGCCGGGTTCCCCTACCCTACGCTGCCAGGGCCACACTCGCCAAGAGCGCACTGGTTGGGGCATGAGCATACGGCTTTGGAAGGGGCGTGGAGGGCGCTTACGCAGCCAGCCCGGACTGTTCAGTCCGGGCCCGGCTAACGCGCTCGGCGGAGGGCGTCGAGCTGATTGGGAGTTGAGTTAGTGGACCGTCAGTGTGACGGTCACAGTTTGTGAGTTTCCTCCACCAGTGCCCTTGACGACAATGCTGAACGTTCCCCTGGTCGCGTTACGGTTCACCGTGACTTTCATCGTCGAACTCCCGCTCCCGGCAATTGAGCTGGGGCTGAAGCTGATCGTTGTACCGCTCTTCTGCCCTGAAGCCGACAATGAGATTGAGGAAATGCTTCCCTGGGTCACCGTGGTGGTGATTTTGGTGGTGCCCGAGGAGCCTCTGGCGACGCTAAGGGACGTGGGGCTGGCCCCGATGGTGAAGCTGGACGGAGCCGCGGTGACCGTGAGACTGACAGTTGTGGCTTCAACCGTGCCATCAGCGCCTGTCCCGGTCACGGATACGTTGGTCGTACCCGTTGCAGCGGTTGCGCTCGCAACAAAGGTAATTGTGGTATTTCCAGAAGGCCCGAAGGGATTTGTGCCGTACTGCACCGTGACTCCCGAGGGCAGGCCGGAAACTGACAAAGTGATCGTTTTGGCGTATCCGCCGAAGGGAGTGCTGGTGACGGTGGAGGCGCCGCTGGTCCCCTGCACGATCGAGACTGCCGTGGCAGAGAGCGTGAAGCCCGAGGTGGGCACGGCGCCTGTGAGCGCGGCGAAGAGGCCGGTATTCGGACTACCCCATCCGGTCACCAGGTCATAACCCGTCACCGCGGAATAACTGCCGGAAGTACCGCTTGTTATGTCGTGGAAGTTTGTGGCGTAGGCGGCAGAGAGCGCTCCGCCCGAGACGTTCTGCGCGTAGATTGTGGGATTGATGAATCCGATGGCCGGTTGGCTGTTCGAGGCCAATTGCTGGTTCACGAGCGCGACGTAGGCGGCCCACATGGGCGCCGCGAAGCTGGTTCCGCCATATTCGTTCGCGGTGCAGGTAGTCTGGTCCGCGCAGACGTAGAAGGTGAAGTTTGCGTTCGCCGAGACGTCTGGGCCGTTGCGGTAGGTTGTGGAACCCTTGTTGCTGGAGGTGATGACGCCGGCAAGCTGTTGCCAGGCTGGAATCGCGAGATGGTTGGGACTGATGCCGCCGCCGCTATCGACCCAGGCGGTTTCGGAACTCCAGGCTCCGCCTGCGCTTGCGGTCACCAGGTCAGTGCCACCGACGGTGACGACGTATGGATCTTCCGCCGGCCAGGGATATGTGCTCGCCTTCCACGTGGAACTGTCGCCGGAAGCCACAAAGAAATTCTGGCCCTGGGCAGCCATCTTCTTGAAGTAGGGTTCAAGCGAAGTGGGATCCACCGGAGTCCAGCCCCAGGAGCAGCCGATGGTCCCTGGCAGTGGGTTGTCTGTGGTCATTGCGCCAATGATCGCCGTATCGGTGGAACCGACATACATGACAAGGCTGGAAAGGTCCGGAGCCATGCCGAGGGCCTGTGTCATGTCCAGCGTCTGCTCGGTGTCGTCGCAGCCGCCGCTCTCAAGGCAACTGGTGCTGGTGCCGTCAGTGGATTTCACTGTGACGGGTACGCTGCTGGTCTGATGGACGTTGGTGAAATAGGTGGTGAGGTCGGCAAGGTCCGTCCCGTAATACTCGAAGAGTCCGACCTTTTGTCCGGCGCCAGTGAGAGCGCCGCCGTAGTAGGCCGCGCGCATGTCACTGCCAAGAAAAGACGCGGAGGGCCCGGAGCCGGTGGTGGCACGAGACACCACCTTGGAAGCATCGATGCCGTGTAGCTGGGCATAAACCTCTTTGTTCTCGAACATGGCGTGCGGAAGTGAGTAGTTGTCGAGGCCCGAGATGTGCCAGAGATTGAAGGGAAGGTCCAGAGTTGGCTCGCTATCCGGGCCGTAGAAGGTTCGATTCTCTGTTGGGCGCTGGTAGGTGCGCATATTTACATGGAAGGCCGCCTCAATGTTTGCCACAGAGCCTTTGACCTGCACCTCCATTGAATCGCGTGAGCCGCCGACGACCTGGAAGCCGTAGGTCTCGGCAAAGCGGACTACGGCATCGTAATCGCTTTGGGAAGGGCCAAACCTGGCGGTGAACTCCTGCGGCGTGAGGAAGTGCCGGTACGAAGGGCTGGTGGGATCGTAGAGATCCTTCAGGAAGCTTTCCAGCCCCGCCTGGTCGCTGAGTTGCAAAACCAGGTCCAGTTGCAGAACCTGGTTTGAGGGGAGGCGGCCGGTAGCCGAGGCCTGCCCGCTGCGAACCGCGTCTCGCACATGAAGCGTCCTTACGGACTGAGCCTGGCAATTAGTGGCAACCATCGCCAGCACCGCAATGACCGGGAACATGAACTTCCCCAGCTTTTGAATCATGGTTTCTCCTTTTTTATGACTGCGGGGATGAACTCGGGGGGCCTTCGACCGACGTATGATTCTTAGCATTCTGGAATAAGAGAAGCTCGGATGTCTACAGAAATCAATGAATTCAGGGGCGCACGGCATGTAACTTTGGTGGTATACGGGCGGTTACCCCGGAAGACGCGGCTGCCCTGCAAGGCCGCACTGTGACTCCCCGCCCCTTCCGCTGCTATCCTCTTCCATTCAGGGAATTCTGTTGAAGTTTCATAAGAAATCATCTGGAGGACGCCTGTGCCCGACTTTCAACCCTTCGTATCCGCCGAAGAAAACCGCCCGGAATTCACCCTTCGCGCCATATTGCTGGGTGCGGTCTTCGGCATCATTTTCGGTGGCGTTACCGTCTATGTAGGCCTCAAGGCCGGCCTCACGGTGGCCGCGTCCATTCCAATTGCGGTCATCTCGAGCAGTCTGCTTCGCTATAAGGGCCGCTCGTCGGTGCTTGAAACCATCATTGTGCAAACCGCCGGCAACGCAGGCCAATCGATAGCCGCGGGCGTCATCTTCACTCTGCCGGCGCTGATCTTCCTCGGCTTCGATCTCGAATACTTCAGAATCTTCATGCTGGCGCTGATCGGCGGCTACCTCGGCGTACTGTTCATGGTGCCGCTGCGCCGCCCACTCATCGTCGAAGAGCACAAAACCCTGCAATACCCCGAGGGGACGGCGTGCGCCGACGTCATCAAGGCGAGCGCCAGCGGAGGCTCGACGGCCAGCCGCGTCTTCTTCGGCCTCGGCCTCGGCGCCGTCTACGCGGCATTCCAGAACGAGAATCTTTTTGGCGCCTGGCCGGGCACACCAGAGTACCGGCCCGACTTCGGTCCCGACCATGTACTTAAGGGCGGCTCCATCAAGGCCGACGCAACCAGCGAGTACCTGGGCGTAGGCTACATCATCGGTCCCAAGACGGCGGGAATCATCTTTGCCGGCGGTGTCTTTTCCTGGCTGGTGCTGATGCCGCTCATCTATTTCTTCGGCAAGAACCTGTCCACTCCGATTTATCCCGGCACTGTGCCGATTGCGCAGATGGGCCCCAGCGATCTTTGGGCGACCTATATCCGGCCCATGGGCGCCGGGGCCGTGGCCGCAGCCGGGCTCATCACGCTTTTCAAAACGCTGCCGACGATCATCGGGGCGCTGCGTTCCGGATTCAAGAACATGCGCGGAACGGGCTCGGCTGAGAGCGCCGCACCACTGCGCACCGAACACGACCTCTCGATGGGTTTCGCCGTGGTTGGCTCCATTGCCCTCATCGTCATCATGTTTCTGTTCCTTACCTTCAAGCCGGTTCCCGGCGCGCAGGTGGGCCTGCTTGCCAACCTCGGCGCGGCGCTGCTTGTTGTGATCTTTGGATTTCTCTTTGTCACCGTCAGTTCGCGCATTGTTGGCCTCATTGGCAGTTCAGCCAACCCCATCTCGGGTATGACCATTGCTACCCTGATGGCGACCTCGGCCATCTTCCTGGTCAACGGGTGGACAGCTCCGGCGTTCGGCGCTCTGGCCATCACCATCGGCGGCGTGGTTTGCATCGCCTCGGCGGAGGCGGGCGACACTTCGCAGGACCTCAAGACCGGTTATTTGCTGGGAGCCACGCCTATCAAGCAGCGATTCGCGTTCCTCATTGGCATCACCGTCTCCACCTTCGCCATTGGCGTAACCCTCAACCTGATGAACCAGGGCTTGCAGGAGTTCAAGGAAGCGCCGCGGGCCTGGAACCTGAGCGTGCCGCATCCCGGAGTGGCAATCCAACAGGACCCGCGCGGACTGATGGATCAATTCACGGTGAAAGGTCCAAACAATAGTACGTCTCTGCATCACAAGAGCGAGTACGTGGTGTTGAACGCCCTCGGTTCCTCGGAACTGGCCGACGGCAAATACCTCTACTCGCCGGCCACCGGCCGCATTGAAGTGCAGTGGATCCCCGGCATTGGCAGCGAAAAGGCCGCCGCGCCCCAGGCCCGATTGATGGCCACGGTCATCAATGGCATCCTCAGCCGAAAATTGCCCTGGGGACTGGTCATGCTGGGAGTCTTCCTGGTCATCGGCGTCGAACTGCTGGGGGTGCGCTCGCTCTCGTTCGCCGTGGGCGCGTATCTGTCGATAGGGACAACGCTGGCCATCTTCACCGGCGGCGTGGTGCGCTACCTCGTGGACTCGGCGGTAAAGAAGGCTGGCGGCTCGGACGAGGGCGACGTATCGGCCGGCTCGCTGTTCGCATCGGGACTCATCGCCGCGGGTGGCATCATGGGCCTGGCTGGAGTGGCTTTCAAGTTCTACGAAACCACATGGAACAAGGACAACCCCATCGGCCTGCCGCAGACGTTTCTCTATCGCGATTGGGTGTCGGTGATCGCGTTCCTGGCGCTGGCGTTTTCGCTCTATTATTTTGCCAGGAAGCCGTTGAAGAAGTGATCTCTGCCTGACGGCCGAGTGCCCATCCTTCGCGTTCCTGGCGAAAGGTGGGACCGAGCAAAGCTTATGCCACCACCTGCAACCGCACCCCTTCATGCTCCTGCAAACGGGCAATCCTATCCGAGAGACTCGCATCCTGGACTTTGTCATTTGATGCTTGATGTTTGATGCTCAATCTGAGAGAATCCTGTTGTGCGAACCACCCTCGCCATTGACGATGACGTTCTTGCCGCCGCGAAGGAGATTGCCGCGACCGAGCGGAAAAGCGTCGGCGAAGTGATCTCAGCACTGGCGCGGAATGCGATGCGCCCCACGCACCCTAGCCGCAAGACGCGCAATGGCGTACCGCTGCTTCCATTGCGTCCCGGCACGTCGCGCGTGACCTCCGAACTGGTCCGTCAACTCCAGGAAGAGTTGCCGTGACGCGGTATCTGCTGGATGTAAATGTACTGGTCGCCCTCATCGACCCGGCGCACGTGCAGCATGACCGAGCTCACGATTGGTTCGCCGCCGAAGGCCGCGAGGCGTGGGCTACCTGTCCAATTACAGAAAATGGCGTCCTCCGCGTCGTCGGCCATGCGCGCTATCCGAACTCGCCTGGGACGCCGGCGGCAGTCGCGGAATTGGTTGCGAGCCTGCTTGCCCTGGGCGGACATGAGTTCTGGCCCGATGACATCACGCTCTTTGATAACCAGCGCATCGATACCAGTCGCCTACTCGACTCCGGACAGGTGACTGACACATACCTGCTGGCCCTGGCCCACGCCCACGGCGGCCAATTTGCTACGTTCGACCGCCGCCTGGTCACCGATGCAGTGATCGGCGGATCAAGAGCGCTTCACCTGATCGTCTGAGGTTGTCCGACAGACCTGTCAGGTGCGACCGATGCCCTCACGGCTTTGCCCCGCGCGGCACCAGCAGGTTGAGCGCGTCGGGCACGACCTCGATCTTTACCGGCAGCAACCCCAAAACCTCTCCATCCGCCTCGACAAAAAGCGAGTCTTTGCTGCCGTTGCGGGCATGGCACTCCACCGACGGGCTCTCGATCAGTTCGACCTCGCGAGCGAAGGTGTGCCGCCCGGCGACCACGGCGAGCAGAAACAGCATGTAGCGAAAGCGGCTGCGGGTCTTGAAGGCCAGCAGGCTCAGATTGCCGTTGCGCACGCTGGCGCCCGGAGCCAGATACCGCAAGACCCCTCCAAACGAGCGCACCCGCACCACCAGCAACTGCGAAACCTCGACCGTGCGGCCGTTGCCGCTGGTCCCGCTCCCATTGGCCGGAAGAACTATCTCGAACAATGGAAATGAGTGCGTCGCCCAGATGCGGAAGGCCTCAATCAGATAGAGTACGTAGCCGAGGCGCCGCTTGAGGCGCGCGTCCAGCCGGGACATTAACAGCGCGTCCGCTCCCACGCCCGCCGCAACCGCAAAGTAACGCGAGTCGGAGTTCCCGGCGCTGGTCTGGTAGTGGATACGCCCCACAGAGATGTTCATTGGAGGCGCGTCCAGGAGCATACGGACCACCTTTGCGGGGGTCGCGATCAATCCAAGATTGGCGGCCAGCGCATTGGCCGTTCCCAGCGGAATGACACCCAGCGCAACGTCGGTCCCAACAAGGCTTTGCAAGACCTCATGCACGGTGCCGTCGCCGCCGCAGGCGAGGACGGTGTCGCAACCCTGGCGAATCGCCTCAAGCGCCTGGACCGTGGCGCTTCCAGCGCCATCTGTAACAAATGCCTCGGCCGCGATCCCCGCCTCGGAGAGCACGGCCAGTGCTTCCTGGACAGCCGCCTTGCGGCTTGCGGAGTGTTGTCCTGAAGCAGGGTTGTAGATCAATGCGACGCGTTGCATGGCGGGTCTCACCTAGAGCGGCGTTGCCCAAAGCCGAACGGGCTTAACGGGCCATTTCTCTATTCTCTCAGGCCGCGGGCCGAAAAGCGGCTACAACTTAAGAACGGTCTGTCGGATGCGAACTGCTCACCGCGCAGGGTCCCACGATGGGATGCTGCCGAAGATAAACACCTGCCCTCTTTTCCTCGTTTTCCGAATTCCGCGCGAATCTTCACAGAACGCCCGCAGCCCTCTGTGGCCTACACTTTTTCTGATATGGCTGCGATCCTCAACCCAACTCTCGATACTGGACTTCCGGCGAACATCGACGCCGAAAAGACCATTCTGGGCGCCATCCTGCTCGACAATGCCGCCCACTCCGAGGCTGCTGAAAAGCTCGAGGCGGACGACTTTTCCCTGGACTCGCACCGCCGCATCTACATGCGCATGAGCGAGTTAATTGACGCGCAGCGCTCCGTGGACATCGTCACCCTGGCCAATGAACTGGCCCGCTACAAGGAAGTCGAGTCTGTCGGCGGCGTCGCCTACCTGGCCTCTCTCACCGAGGGTTTGCCTCGCCGGCCGGTCATCGAAGAGTACATCCGGATCGTCAAGGACAAGAGCCTGCTCCGCAAGCTCATGCTCATTTGCTCGTCGGCGATCGCCCGGGCCGCCGACCAGAGCGAAGACGCGATCGGGGTGCTGGATGTTACCGAGTCCCAGCTTCTGGAAGTCAGTGAAAAGGGGCTTACCCAGGGACTGGAAAGCCTGGACAAGATCGTTGCAAATTCCTTTGGCTCAATCGACAATCTTTACAAACAGGGCCGCGAAGTCACCGGCGTAGCTACGGGCTTTATCGAGTTTGACCGCATGACAAGCGGCCTGCAGAAAGGCGAGCTGATCATCATCGCCGCCCGGCCCTCGATGGGCAAAACCGCGCTGGCCATCAACATTGCGCAAAATGCGGCCATCATGCACGGCGCAAAGGTAGCTGTCTTCAGCCTGGAAATGAGCAAAGCCTCGCTGCTGCGCCGCATGTTGGCCTCGCAGGCGAGCGTTGACCAGCAGAAGCTGCAAAAGGGCTTTCTGGTCCGCGAAGACCATGACAAATTGCAGAATGCCTTGGGCCAACTGGTGGAGTCGCACATCTTCATCGATGATTCGGCGGGCATCTCGCTGGCCGAAATGCGGGCCAAGGCCCGGCGGCTCAGGCAAAACGCCGGCGGACTTGACCTGGTAGTGGTCGATTACCTGCAACTGATGACGGCATCGCTTCCTTCGGGCGGACGCAAGGGATACGAAAACCGCACCCAGGAGGTCTCCGCCATCTCTCGCGGTCTGAAGGCGATGGCTAAGGAACTCGACGTTCCGCTGGTCGCCCTCTCCCAGCTTTCCCGCGCCAGCGAGCGCCGCGGCGAGGACAAACGTCCCATGTTGAGCGACTTGCGAGAGTCTGGCTCCATCGAACAGGATGCCGACGTGGTAGCCTTCATCCATCGCGAGGCCTACTACAACCACAATAAAGAGGAGCTGTCAGAAGAGGAAAAGGCCAAATCGGAGATCATCCTGGCCAAGCAGCGTAACGGTCCCACGGGAACGGTCTTTATGTATTTCAATTCGCGCTATACCCGCTTCGACAATCAGGACGCAACGCACGGAGAGTGAACTTAGAGCTCATTCACGATGAGCGCGATGCGCCCGGCCAACAGGTCGCCGGGGGCTTCACCCAGTTCGAGATGGATCAGATCCACGGGAAAGGCGATGTTGTGCGGACGCAGGACCAGCCGGTTGGAGAGAAACTCAACATATCGCAGCGTCAGGTGCGATCCGTGCCGCACCGCGTAGACGTTGGGCCTGCTGGGCCGATAGGCGACAAGTGAATCGTAGTGGCGATCGATAAGCACGGTAGCCTCAGGCAGTACCAGCGGATCCATGGCCAGGGCGTCGGCGGACGGAATGCGGACCGCTACAAACCTCTGCCAGGCGCGGCGAGGATTGGAGACCCGGGTGTGGAGAGATTGGAGAACGCCAGCGGGCAAGCGGAACATGGAATGCACCGCGGACGGGCGGATATACGGCTCAAAGAGTGCGACCGCATGAGAAACAATCGGCACGGACGTGCTCTCCATGTCTGTGGGGGAGTCTCCGGAATGGTGAATTGCCGGCAGAAGATCGGCAGCCGTCAGATGCTGGGAAGCCAGAACTCGATCCACCGCTTCATGCGAGAGTTGGCGCCGGCTGTGCAGAAAGTTTGAAAGATGTGGCTGTCCAAAGCCAGTCTGGCGAGCCAATAATGAAACGATTAGCGTTCCCCGCTGTATCCTCCGCAGCAGCTCCAAGCGTAAACGCTCATGCATCTGAGTAAAATTCATTTGTGGATAATTCGCCACCAGCAATGGGTATGAGGACTCTTTCTTTTCTCCAGGAAAAGTCATTACCGCAAATTGGCCTTGATTCTCAGTGCTCTTATATTGATTGGAAAGCACCGGACCGTAAAACTTGGTTGGGGCGTTGACGCAAGAGATACATATTCCTAGATTTGAGTTACTTAATCTCGTACTGGGTTGTGGGAATCTTTGAGGAAATGACTCCTTGGCTCATTGCTGAACGGGACGAAAGTCTGTCCTTCTCAATAGCCAATGAACATCCTCCGGGGACTTCTGTCTTTGCCGGCGGACTTTTTTCTTCCCATCTCCGCCGCAAAGCGTCCTTCCGACGCGTTTGCGGCGACCCAGAGCGAAAATTCCAGGATCTGCGCGCTATGAGCATGACAAAAAAACGAGAGAGCGAAGGCGGCAATCCCCCATCGGGACGTAAGAATCCTGAGTTGCTCTGCCTGGTTCTCTCCACCCCGAGGGAAAAAAGATGCAAAGAATTCCGCCGGGACAAGATGAGAATACGGAGAATCAGTCATGGAAATGCGCGTGCAACTGAAAATTTGCGAAGGGTGCGGATGTCTTTGGTACCGTGCCCAGGCTCAAGGCACTGTTTATTGCCGGGAATGCGAAGTAAAACTGAAAGATTTTCCATCACCGGAGAGCCGGAAAAGGCGCGGGCGCCCGGCCCGGAAGCCGCATACGCGAGTCTGGAAAGCAGCTGAAGCACTGGGAGGCACGCGATGAGCGCAGCCCTCCAGTTGGCAACGGTTTGGGCAGCAAGCAGTCAACAATTACCGTGGCAAGAAGAGCGGAGGAACTGGGAACAAAGGCCAGCGTCGCAAACGGAGGCAAAGCCGGCAAAAGCGCCTGCTGAACCCGTCGTCTCCCTGGGCTTCTATAGACGGCACACTGAGAGCATGCTACGGCGCTATCTGTATGCTTCGATGCAGGTGGGCAGAGCTCCGTCGATCCTGGGCGAGCCCGTTGCGCGGGGATGGGCTTCAAGCCGCCCAGTCCGTACCTTCGAGGACGCTGTGATCTTCGTCCTCGATTTGGAAAGGTGTCTGGACCAGCTCGGATCGCTGGAGCGCCAGTTGCTAAGCCGGATCGTGCTCCAGGAATACACTCAAGCCGAAGCGGCGATGCTGCTGGGCATGAGCGTACGCGCCGTCTCGTACAAGTTCTCCCAGGCCCTCGACCGGCTGACGGAGAAGTTGCTGGCAAGCGGCCTGCTGGTCTTACCGCATTGATACGTGGGAATGCGCAAGCAGACAGCGGAAGGGGAGCGAAACTCGCTCCCCATTTGCTGTTAGCACGTTAATGCCGATCGAGCGGAAATTCGCTCTCCGCTTATGGCGCCTGCCACGCTCCTTCATTCATTCAAGCGCCGCGGTTGTCTCAATAGCTTCCGTCCCGTCGGTGCCGGCTTCTATCGCCCGTCTCCAGGCTTTACCATTGGCTTTGCAGTGCACACTTCTTCCATGTTGATTCGTTCCAGAGCGCCTTTACGTCTTGGACTTGCAGGAGGCGGGACAGATGTGTCTCCCTATTGCGATGAATTTGGCGGCGCCATCCTGAACGCGACCATCGACTACTACGCTTACGCAGCGCTCGAGCCCCTGGAAACCAACACGGTCGAGTTTGTCTCCGCCGATCTCCATGAGAGCGCCACCTACACCGCCCAACCTGTGCTTGAGAACGATGGCCGCCTGGATCTGTTCAAGGCCGTCTACAACCATGTAGTTCGCAACTTCAACGGCGGTAAACCTCTCAACCTGCGCATGAGCACCCGCGTGGACGTGCCGGCAGGCTCGGGCCTTGGCTCCTCATCTACGCTGGTTGTTGCGATGCTGGCTGCCTATGTGGAATGGCTCAATCTTCCCCTTGGCGACTACGAACTGGCGCATACGGCCTTCGTGATTGAGCGCGTGGAGGCAGGACTCCAGGGCGGCAAGCAGGATCAATATGCGGCCACTTTCGGCGGCTTCAACTTCATGGAGTTTGGCCGAAACGGCCACGTGCTCGTCAACCCGCTGCGCGTTAAAGAGTGGGTCGTCTCGGAGCTTGAAGCCTCTCTCCTTTTGTATTACACGGGAAAGTCGCGCACCTCCGCGGATATCATCGATGAGCAGTCCCGCAATGTGCGCGACAAGAACCCGCTGGCTCTCGAAGCCATGCACTCCATTAAGGAAGAAGCATTTCGCATGAAGGAGTGCCTGCTTCGCGGCGATTTTCAACGCCTGCACCAGGTTTTGCGCAATAGTTGGGAATCGAAAAAACGCATGGCCACCCAAATTACCAACGAACACATCGAGCGCCTGTACGCCTGCGCCCTCGAAGCCGGCGCGTATTGCGCCCGGATCTCGGGAGCAGGCGGCGGCGGATTCATGATCTTCCTCACCGATCCGATTCACAAGGACAAAGTAGCAGCGGCACTGCGCGCCAATCACGATGGCGGAATGGCCTACGGTTGTCGCTTCACCGCTGGAGGGGTGCAGGCATGGAGGGTTCCATAAGCGATCTCATCCAAATTGAAGCCATCGGACAAGCCGGCGACTTCAAAGCCCACGGCGACGCGGCCGCGCCAGGGAGTTAGCGCGCCATGGAAGCCATTATTCTGGCCGGCGGCCTCGGAACGCGCCTCGCGTCCAAGCTTGACGGTATTCCCAAAGCCATGGCGCCTGTTGCCGGCCGGCCCTTTCTTGAAATCCTGCTGAACCAGCTCAAGCTCGCTGGCTGCACGCGCGTCTTGCTTTCCGTGGGGCATCTCCATTCAGTAATCCAGGATCATTTCGGCGCATCCTTCCGGGGCCTGCATCTGGACTACGTGATCGAGGGCGTTCCACTCGGCACAGGAGGCGGAATCCGCAAGGCGCTCCATGAAGCCAGCGAAGAATCCGTCCTGGTACTGAATGGCGACACCTTTCTTGAAACCGGCTATGCCGCCATGCTGCGATTCCACGCCATCCAACAGGCCGGCATGACTATTGCGGTCGCACACCAACCAGACATCGCCCGATATGGCGGCGTGCTCATCGAAGCAAATCGTATTGTCGGCTTCAAGGAGAAGGGCGACTCCGGTCCCGGCTGGATCAATGCAGGGGCATACGTCCTTCGAAAAGAAATGCAATGGCCTGGATCCCTGCCAGAAAAGTTCTCCTTCGAAACGGACTTTCTGGTCCCGGAGATCGCGCCCCTGGCGCCTGCGGCCTTCAAGGTCGATGGACTCTTTCTCGACATCGGCGTCCCCGAAGACCTCGACCGCGCTCAAACCGTGCTTGCTGACTTCTAACTGGCCCTATTCCACCGCGTTCCGGGCAATCACGTTGCGGTACCACTCGGCGCTCAGCTTGGGTGTGCGCTTCTGTGTTTTGAAGTCTACGTAATGGATTCCAAAGCGTTTAGTATAGCCGGCGATCCACTCAAAATTGTCGAGCAGGCTCCAGAGGAAGTAGCCCTTGATGGGATATCCCTCTGCCGCGGCGCGGTGCAAATTTCCAATGTGGTTGCGCAGGTACATCAAGCGGTCGGTGTCATCGATCTGGCCGGCGGCGTTGGGCACGTCGTCGGAGGCGCAGCCGTTCTCAGTGATGTAGAGCGCGGGCGGATGCCATAGGTCGGTCACATTGCGGATGCCCCAGTAGACGCACTCCGGAGCTACGTTGATCCAGGTCGCGGCCATGTGCGGGTACGACGCCGGACGGGGCAGGATGGCATAGCCACTGGGCGAGCCGTCGGCCTTCACGTAGTCGGCGGTGTAGACGTTCAGGCCGACAAAGTCCAGCTTGCTGCCGATGGCCTCCATATCGCCGGGCGCGACCTTGGGCGCATTGGCGCCTTCGAGCGCGAGGTATTTTGCGAGGTACTTGCCCTCCATCACCGCGGTCAGGAACGGAGCGTTTTCGTCGCGGGTGGCTTTGCGGGCGGCCTCAATATGCTCGGGGGTCTCGATTACCGGCACAAAGGTGCTGGCGTTTTCCGCCAGGCCCACCTGGGTTCCGCTGGGCGTGTTGGCGCGAATGGCTTGCACCGCAAGCCCATGAGCCAGAATGCCGTTATGGCGCACCTGGTTCACCTGGGCCGGGGCGAGCTTGAGCCCCGGCGCATTAGTGCCGTCCTTGTAACCGAGGTCGGTGAAGCAACTGAATTCGTTCGTCGTCATCCAGTGATGCACGCGGCCGGAGAGGTGTTTGGTGACGTAAGCGGCATATTCCGCGAATGCTTTTGACGTGTCGCGCGATTGCCAGCCGCCCTTCAGAGCTTCGGGCAGATCCCAGTGGAAGAGGGTGAGGTAGGGCGTAATGTTGTTGGCCAAAAGCTCGTCGACGACGCGGCTGTAGTAGTCGAGTCCCTTGGGATTGGGCTGGCCGGTTCCGTTGGGAAAGATGCGCGACCAGGAGATCGACAAGCGGTAGGTGGCCACGCCCAGGTTCTTGAGCAGGCGGATGTCTTCCTTGTAGAGGTGGTAGGAGTCGTCGGCCACGTCGCCGGTGTCCCCGTTGGTCACCATCCCCGGCGTATGCGAAAAGGTGTCCCAAATGGACGGCCCGCGCCCATCCTCCGCTGCCCCGCCCTCGATCTGGTAGGCCGCTGTGGCGCATCCCCACAGGAAGCCCTGGGGAAACTGCCGGCTTTCAGCGTGAGTTTGCGCAGAGGCGAACCTGGGCATAGAGGCGGAGGCAAGGGCGGCTGCGGCCGTAGCGGCCCCGCCCGCACCGAACTGGCGGCGGGTCAAATCTTTCATGAGAGCGATTACCTTTCAATTCAAATCAGCAGACGGTTTCCCAGGAGTGCCCGACGCGCAGGCGCAGGAGATTTTGCCGTTGCAAAACAACAGGCGATTATAGATGGTCGGACATGCGACTCGGGCTGGAGAAAGGTCGGCCTGCAAGCAGAGACTTGGCCCGCGAAGGACAAATGTGTGCGCGCGGATGTGCGCGCAAGAGGTCCTGATTTATCAGGTCGATTTGAAGATGCCTTGTTATGTCTGGTTTTATCAGGACGGTGTTTGCATAGCTGGGTCCAACCCATTTGCCATTTCCCTCGACCGCTCCAGCGTGGAGCGTCGTAGAAACAGCGGAGGTGGAAGCCTCTCGTGCGCAATGGACACTCCGTGAGAACATCTTATATTTCACCATATGGTGATAAAATAGGTGATAAGGAGGATCGATATGAGGGCGACTGTAGCGCTGGATGACGAGTTGATTCGCAAAGCGCAGGAGCTTACGGGCGTGACGGAGAGAACGGCGCTGCTCCGAAAGGCTTTGAAGGCGCTGATTCACCTTGAGGCCTCGCGCAGGCTGGCGGCGGTTGGCGGAACAGAGCCGGAGTTGGAAGACATCAAGCGCGTAAGGGCTGACAATCTATGATCTTGGCCGACACATCGATTTGGGTAGACCATTTTAGAAACCACAACCCGGATATGGAGAGATGCCTACGCGCGGGCCAGATTGCAATGCACCCTTTCGTAGTTGCGGAGATTGCCCTTGGTTCGTTGCAAAACAGGCGAAAGAGGCTTGACGATATGGAGGCGCTACTCTCAGTACGGGTGGCGCAACTTAGCGAGGTGCGACACATGATTGAGGCACACTCTCTCTACTCAAAGGGCATCGGCCTGACAGACGCGCACATGATCGCAGCGTGTCTGCTAACCCCAGGCACGCAATTGTGGACAAGGGATGCGGCGATGGAAAAGGTAGCGAAGGCTTTGGGTATTCTAGTACTACTGTGTTATAAACGCTGAACTCTGTCGATGCACCCTAACCAGAAACCTGGGGCGGGCCCATTCGGAGCTGGTACGGCTTTCAGAGAGCATGTCAGTGGATCTGTCTCAGCCCGTATTCCGCAGCCCTGCCGAGATCCCGCTGATGGTCGCCGCAATGGCGCGATTCACCGCCGGCGTGTCTTCCCCGGCCCGCTTGCGCCGCAGCATGTCCACCTGGATCAAATGCATCGGGTCAACGTAAGGATTGCGGAGTTTGATTGAGTGAGCCAGCACCTGGTTTGACTCGAGCAATTCCTTCTGCCGCGTGACAGTCAGAACCGCGCGCACGGTGCGATGAAACTCGCCGTCGAACATGTCGTAAATGCGCTCACGCAGCTTCGCGTCTTCAACCAGTTCCGAGTAAAGCCGGGCCGTTGCCAGGTCCACCTTGCCCAGTGCAAGCTCCACATTGCGCAACAGATCGATGAAGAGCGGAAACTCACTGGCCATGGTCTGCAGCAGCTCCAGTGTCCCGGGCCGTGCAAAATACTCCTCCAGCGCAAATCCCACCCCAAACCACGCCGGCACCAGCAACCGCGACTGCGTCCAGCCAAAGACCCACGGAATGGCGCGCAAATCCGTGAGCCGCGGCGACGCGTTCCGCCGAGAGGGCCGCGAACCGATCTTTGCATTCTCCAACTCGCCCACCGGCGTGGACTGCTCAAAGTATGTCACCACGCCAGGATCTTCAAGAATGCGCTTCCTGTAAAAACCATACGAAAGCTCCGAAAGCTCGTTGAGCGCCGCCTCCCACTCCGGCTTCAGCACCCCGGTAAAGTGCCCCTCTGGATCGCGCGCATTGGGCCGCGCAAGAGCGTCAAGCGACGCGGCGATCATCAGTTCCAGGTTGCGCTCGGCCAGCACTTCATCCGCATATTTAAAGTTCAGCACTTCGCCCTGTTCGGTAATGCGCAACTGCCCGTCGAACGAATCCATGGGCTGGGCAAAGATTGCGCGATGCGTAGGTCCGCCGCCCCGCCCCACCGTGCCTCCGCGTCCGTGGAACAGCCGCAGCTTGATGCCGGCCTCCCGCGCCACCGTGTGCAGATCGCGATGGGCGCGGAAAATCTCCCACGTCGAGGTCAGCATGCCGCCGTCCTTATTCGAATCCGAGTAGCCCAGCATGACCTCCTGCCAGTTGTCCCAGGTCGCAACCAGTTTCCGGTAATCGGGCCGTCCCCACAGCTCGCGGCAAATGGCCGGCGCATTGCGCAGGTCTTCAATCGATTCAAACAACGGCACCGGCATCAGCCCTGGGTCGCGGCCACTGCCCTCCACCTTCACTCCGCCCAGCCGTGCAAGCCGCACCACCGCCAGCACGTCGTCAACCGTGGCCGCGCCGCTAATCACGTACTGGCGAATCGCTTCCGGCGAACAGCCTTCCTTCGCTTCAGCCACCACGCGGAACGTCTCCAGCACGCTCGATGTTTCAGCCGACAGCCCGCTGGGCAGCGTGGGCGCCATGGTGTCGCTGATCGCCTCCTGCAACGCCGTCTGCAGAACCCGTGCATGCTGGCGAATATCGAGCGCGTGCAGATGCAGCCCGAACGTCCGCACCTGCAAAATAAGCGGATCGATCAGTGTGCGCGCAATGCGAATTCCGTTGTGCGTGGCCAGCGAATCCCGAAGCACCTCTAGATCGTCGAGAAACTCCCCCACCGAACAATAGACCGGCAGCACCTGCGCCAGCTTCTCCTGTCCGCGTGCAAGCGTGTAGGGCATCACCGGCATGGCCGCTCCAATGGGCCCCGGCTCCTCCATCGTGCGCTGAATCCGCGCCTTCACGCAGATGATGAACCGCCGATAGTACTCGAACTCGTACTGCGCCCCAAAGACCTGCGCCTCCGGCGTATGCACCTGCGCGATGTAGGCCTGGAGCCGCTCCATCAGCGTCTCGCTCACCGGCCGCTGCTGCGCGCTGGTGGTCAGCAGGTCGATGATCTCGTCCAGTTGCCGCTGGTAGTAGAGCAGCAAGTGGCCGCGGGCCAGTTGAATGGCATCGCGCGTCACCTCGGGCGTCACAAATGGATTGCCGTCCCGATCCCCGCCGATCCACGAACCGAACCGCAGCACCTGTGGCAGCGCGTGTGCCTCAATCTCCAGGCCATAAGCAAACCGCAGCGCCTCCGCAATCTCGCGGTACAGCCCCGGCAGCGTCTCGAAGATGGAGACGTCGTAGTAGTCGAGCCCCATCTTGATCTCGTCGTAAACCGTGGGCCGCCGCGAGCGCACCTCGTCGGTCTGCCACAGGCTGGTAATCTCGGCCAGCACCTGCTGTTCCAGCCGCGCCAGGTCCTGCTCAGGAATCGGAATGCGATCCAGCGATTCCAAAAACTCCCCAATGCGCCGCCGCTTGAACATCACCGTGCGCCGCGCCACTTCGGTTGGGTGTGCGGTAAACACGGGAATAATCAGCACCCGCTTCAGCCAGTCCAGCGCTTCGTCCACACTGATGCCTACCCGCCGCATCTCCGCCAGCGTGCCGGCAAGCGACCCGCGCTGCCGTCCGGCCCCACCGCTCAACCGCAGCGCAATGCGCCGCCGCTTGCGATGGTTGGTCTCCGCCAGGTTGATGAGTTCGAAGTAAAACGCAAACGCCCGGGTCAGCAGGATGGCCCGTTCCGGCGGCAGTTTGTGCACCCGTTGCAGTGCTCCCGCCGCATTGCGAGCGGCTTCTTCGCCCTGCCCGCGCGCCTCTGCGTCCCGGCGCCGGATGGTGCCCTGCCGCAGCGCCTCCACTTCTGCAAAAAGCTCCTCGCCGGCCTGCTCGCGCAACACCTCACCCAGCAGCATGCCCAGCGACCGCACATCGCGCCGCAGCGGCGCCTCCTTCAGGTCGCCGGACTGCGCCTCCAACTCCGCCAGCCTCTGCGGCCAGCTCTCGGGATTCCACAAAAGGGCCATCGTCTTCTGATTATGCACGACCGGATGTGAGGGCCGTATCAGGACATTGCCGCTTGCCCATCCAGTTGCGCCATCAGCTCTTCCCATTCGCCGGTCTGGGTACTCAGTTGTTCGCGCAACTCCTCCGCCAGCGTCGTAAGCCGCTTTGTCTCCTCGGCAGAAACATAAACCCCCAACTGCTCCTCGGTATGCGCAATCGACGCCTCAACCCGTGGAACTTCCTCTTCAAGAAACGCGCACCGCTCCTCTATTTGCTTCTGCTTGATCGGATTCAACCGCCGGGGGCGATCTTTCCCCTCGCCATTCTCGCCCTCGTCTCCGTTCGCGGCAGCCACGCTCTCCTTAATAGGGGAAAACGTCGGAACCTCTGATCGCTTAGGTGCGCTTTCGGCTGCACCTCCCGCGGCCTGTGCCTCTTTCCAGCGCAGGTAGTCCTCGTAGTTCCCTTCGTGGCTGGTGACAGTCCCGCCTTCCACCTCCAACACACGAGTGGCCAGCCGGTCGATAAAGTACCGATCGTGCGAAACAAAAACCACCGTGCCGCTGAAAACAGCCAGCGCATCCAGCAATACATCTTTCGCTCGCATGTCCAGGTGGTTGGTCGGCTCGTCCAGAAGCAGAAAATTCGACGGCGACACCAAAATCCGCGCCAGCGCATACCGGTTGCGCTCTCCGCCCGAAAGCACGCCCAGCGGCTTGAACACATCGTCGCCCGAAAAAAGAAAACAGCCCAGCAGCGACCGCAACTCGACCTCCGGCACCTTCACCGCCGCCCTGCTGATGTCGTCCAGCATCCGCGAGTCGCCGTCCAGCACCTTGTACTGGTCCTGCGCAAAGTACTCGCTCACCACGTTGTGCCCCAGCTTCACCCTGCCCGCCGTCGGCGCTTCATCCCCGGTGAGCAGCTTGATCAGCGTAGACTTGCCGGCGCCATTCACGCCCACCAGGGCCACGCGATCCCCGCGCTCAATGCCGAAGCGCACGCCCTCCAGCACCTTCTTCGCCCCATAACTCTTCCCGAGGCCCTCGGCCTCCACCACCATCCGCCCTGAAGGCGGCGGCTGCGGAAACTTGAAGTGAATCACCGGCTCTTCTTCGGGAATCTCGATGCGCTCAATCTTCTCCAGTTCCTTGATCCGCGATTGCACCTGCTTGGCCTTGGTAGCCTGGGCGCGGAAGCGATTGATAAATGCCTCCAGGTGCTCGATCTGTATGCGTTGGTTGCGGTAGGCCGCCTGCAACTGCGCCCGCCGCTCATCTTTCTGGCTGAGATATTTACTGTAATTGCCCTGATAAATCGTCAGCCGCTTGTTCCATATCTCCACCGTGCGGTCGATCGTCACATCCAGAAAATAGCGGTCGTGCGAGATGAGTATGTAACCAAACGGATAGCCATGCAGATAGTCTTCAAGCCAATTGCGCGTCTCCAGGTCAAGGTGATTGGTCGGCTCATCGAGAAGCAGTAGATTCGGTTTGGCCAGCAGCAGTTTCGCCAGCGCGATGCGCATCTGCCATCCACCGCTGAACTCGTCCGTTTGCCGTCCCCAATCCTCTTTGCCAAAGCCCAGCCCGGTCAGTACCCCGCCCACCTGCGCATCCAGAGCGTAGCCGTCCAGCGCGTGAAAGCGCTCCTGCAGCATCGAGTAGCGCTCCGCGGCAGCCTCGTACTCCTGCCCTTCATGATCCAGCTCGGATAGCTGCCCGCCCAGCCGTTCGATCTCCTGTTCCATCTCACGCAGCTCATCGAACACCGACAGGCATTCTTCGAAGACCGTGCGCCCTGTCAGTTGCAACCCCTCCTGCGGAAGGTAGCCGATGCTCATGCCCCGCGTCTGCTGCAGGCTGCCGTAGTCCAGTGTCTCGAGGCCGGCCAGCACCTTCATCAACGTCGATTTGCCGGTCCCGTTGGCGCCCACCAGCGCAGTCTTTTCCCGCGCCCGGATCAGCCAGTTGGCCTCAAGGAACAGCACCCGCGGCCCAAACCGCTTGCCCGCATTCTGCAGAGATAGCATCTCCTCTTATTTTCGCAGAGCGGCCGGCGAACACGGTTATCATCGATTCGGACCAGATTCGGGAAGCGCTCTGCTCTTGAATTCGGCAAGAGGAGATGATCCTCGACCGGAGCATTGCGCCGATTGCTCGATTCAACGAAGCTCTGGAAGATATGGAGGAGAAATGAACAGGATTTCTACAGCACGGCGTGACTTCCTCAAGCAAGCCGGGCAAGCCGGGTTGATGGGGTCGGTGGCCATGATGGCCGGCATTCCGGAAAGTGCAATGGCGTTAGGCGGTGTCCATGGCCGCATAATCGAGGATGCAGTGGTCCCGGCCGCCCAGGCAGACGAAGCTCCCAAGTACCACATCAAATTCGCCGTCTGCGGCATGAGCCACGACCATATCTACGGCATGATCGGCGCCGTGAAGCGCGGCGGTGGCGAGTTGGTGGCAGCCTGGGGCGGCGAGCAAGACAAGACTGCCGCTTTCAAGAATCGCTTCCCGGATGTGAAGATGGCCGCCACCCAGGACGAAGTTTTGAACGATCCATCGATTCAACTGGTCCTCTCCTCCCAAATTCCAAATGAGCGAGCCGGGATCGCCGTGCGCGCCATGAAGCAGGGCAAGGATGTTCTCGTCGACAAGCCGGGCATGACCACGCTTGCGCAACTGGCCGACGTGCGCAAAACCGCCGCCGAGACCAAGCGAATCTACGCCATCCTTTATAGCGAACTGCTTGAGCTTAAGGCAGCCATCTACGCCGGCGAATTGGTCAGGCAAGGCGCCATCGGCAAGGTAATTCAAACCATCAACATTGCGCCGCACCAGATCGTCCAGGTCGGCGGCGACGCCGGTGGCGGAGCGCAGCGGCCGGAGTGGTTCTGGAATCCTGAGCAGTTCGGCGGCATTCTCTGCGACATCGGTTCGCACCAGGTCGATCAGTTCCTCTATTACACGGGCTCCAAGCAGGCTGAGGTTGTGGAGTCGCAGGTTGCCAACGTTCGCCATCCCAATCATCCACTCTTTCAGGACTTCGGCGACATCGTGCTGCGTGGCGATCGCGGATTCGGCTACGTGCGCCTCGACTGGTTCACGCCCGACGGCCTGGGAACCTGGGGCGATGGCCGGCTCTTCATCCTCGGAACCAACGGCTACATCGAGATTCGCAAGTACACCGATGTCGGGGTCAAGCACCAGGGAAACAATCTGTTCATCGTCGACAACAAGCAAGCCCGCTACATCGACTGCAACCAGATGCCGCTCCCGTTTGGCCCGCAATTTGTAGCCGACATCGTGAACCGGACCCATCTGGCGCAGGACCCGGAAGAGTGTCTGCTCGCCGCCCAGTTGGTAATCGAAGCACAGAACAAGGCGAAGCACGTGACCCTGAAAGACTAGAATCTGTTTCATAACATGGTCTTGAAAGGGCCGGGACGCCGTGCCGCTAGCAGTAGCAAAGAGAGCGGGCTTTAGCCCCTCAGGGTTTGCTCTTTCAAACCAACGCACGATCTGAAACTCGACTCGAGGCTTCAAGCAATGCCAACCACAATGCAGGCCGTAGTCAAGGCCAAACCCGCGCACGGCATCGAACTGCGCGAAGTGCCGGTTCCCACGCCTGGTCCGGGTGAAGTGCTCGTCCGCGTGCAGGCTGCCAGCGTTTGCGGAACCGATCTGCACATCTTCAATTGGGATCACTGGGCCAAGAGCCGGATCCATCCACCCCTGATTCCCGGTCACGAGTTTTCAGGCGCGGTGGCCGGCGTGGGCCGTGGCGTCTCTACGGTGCGCGAGGGTGACCTCGTGAGCGCGGAGATGCATGTGGCCTGCGGCAAGTGCCTGCAATGCCGCACCGGACAGGCCCACATCTGCCAGCACGTGCGCATCCTCGGCGTCGATTCAGACGGCGCCTTCGCCGGATACGCCATCATCCCCGAGACCAACATCTGGAAGCTCTCGCCCTCCATTCCCCACGATTACGCTTCGTTGCTCGACCCCCTCGGCAACGCGGTCCACACCGTGCTGGCCGGCCCCATCGCCGCCACCACCGTAGCCGTCACCGGCTGCGGCGCCATTGGCCTCTTCTCCATCGCCGTCGCCAAGGCTTGCGGTGCCTCGCGAGTCTTTGCCATCGAAGTCAACGCGCACCGCCGCAAAGTCGCCTCTGAAATGGGCGCGGACCAAGCCTTCGATCCCGCGACTGAAAACGTCGAAAAGAAAATTCTTGAGGCCACCGGAGGCACCGGCGTCGATGTGCTGCTTGAAATGTCAGGCCATCCCGAAGCCATGCGCCTGGGCTTTGCCATCCTGCGTACCGGCGGCCGCGCCTCGCTGCTCGGCATTCCCTCGCGCCCCTTTGAGCTCGACTTCGCCAAAGACATCATCTTTAAAGGCGCAATTGTGCAGGGCATCAACGGCCGCAAGATGTTCGAGACGTGGTTTCAGATGGAGGCTTTGCTCTCCACCGGCAAGCTCAACCTCGAGCCCGCCATCACCCACCGCCTCAAGCTAAGCGAGTTCAATCAAGCAATGAAACTCCTCCAATCCGGCGAAGCCATCAAAGTAGTCATGCGCCCGGACTGAGCCGCTGCAGCACGCAGATTGAACCTACTGGGAGCAGAAAGCTCCGGCAAGCAATCTTTCTGCTCCCTAAGTCCTTATTTTCGGCTCCGAACTTCTGACAAAAACACCGTTTTCTCGTCTTTCAACAATGTTTGTACCGATGTATCAGTTCAAACGGCCGAAAATCAACTGATACATCGGTACGTTTTTCCGAGAGGCCTCTCGAAACAGCCATCTGTCGTCCTGGAAGCATACAAAAGTCGAGCGATGCGTCCGCATAGATCCCCACATTTTCCGGCCGCGGTCCAGGGTTAGTGCAGTTGGCCGATCGGCGTAGACGGTTTTGAAAGGGCACGACTTCAGTCGTGCCGAAAATGACATGATTTAAGGCCGGGCTTTAGCCCCTGAGGGAACGTTCTTGCCTCTATAACTTCAGGAGAACTGCTTTAGGAATCCCAATCGATCGTCACCCGCCGCAGCCCACGCACCGCGTTGCATAGATGGACCGCTTCCGCCGTGCGCAGATCGCCCACATAGATCACACGTTCTTCAACACGTGGAAGAGTTTCGAGAAGATGCCTTCTGTAGACCCCCGCCAATAGTCCGCACTCGACAGAGGGCGTCAGCCATCGGCCGTCCTTCTCGATGAAGATATTGCTGATCGCGCCCTCCGTCACTTCTCCGCGCTGGTTCATGAACAGCACATCGTCAAACCCCTTATCTACGGCCTCTTTGAAGGCCTCGGCATACAAAGGCCGGTGAGTTGTCTTGTGGTAGAGCATCGGGTCTTTCTCATCGGTCCTCTGCCGCGAGATACACGCGTGCATGGGCTTCGCATCTTTGCCGCCATTTCCTTGGAGGGTCTTGTCCCCAATATTCACGCACCCTTCGCGGTCAACCAGTAGCCTCACTTTGCGCGGTGCTCCGTCTTCAAAGGCACGCGCATACTCCATCAGCGCTGCCCTCACCGCCTCACGCTCGCACTCGAATTGAAAGTACTCCGCCGAATCCATCAGCCGATCGAGATGCAGTTCCAGGAACGGATAACTACGGTCCCAAAGCATCGTCTCGATCAGTTGGAATCGTTCCGGAAACCGCTGCGCTGAGCCAGTAAGAAACTCCGCCTTAAGCACGCATTCGCGGTACTCCTCTTTCGCAACGGAGTCGATCACGATGCCGCTGCCCACACCCATCGTCCCTTGTTCGCCAACGAGTTCTAGAGTGCGGATGGCCACGTTGAAGACCGTGCGCCGTGGTGAAAAGTATCCGATCGCCCCTGTGTATACGCCCCTCGGCTGTTCTTCGAGTTGAGCGAGCAACTGCATCGCACGCACCTTGGGCGCGCCCGTGATCGACCCGCAAGGAAACAGCGCCTTGAAGATGTCGTGGAAACCAACCTCGTCTCGAAGCTCCCCAGTCACCGTCGAAGTCATCTGCCAAAGCGTCGGATATCGCTCGACAGCAAACAGGTTCTCTGTGTGCACACTGCCGAACTTCGCCACGCGTCCCAGGTCGTTGCGCAGCAAATCGACAATCATCACATTCTCGCTGCGGTTCTTCGGGTCGTTGCGCAGCCACTCAGCGCGCTCGCGGTCTTCCTGCGTCGTGCGCCCCCGCGCTGCTGTTCCCTTCATCGGCTTTGTTGTAATGCGCCGGCCGCCGTTCTCTTCATCCACGCGGAAAAACAACTCCGGCGAGAAGGACAAAATCCGTCGCCCCGCCGACCAGTGAATAAACGCCCCATACTCTACCGGCTGCCGCTCGCGCAGGCGTGCATACAAAGCAGCCACCCTGCCTCGTACTTGCAGGCTATAAGGTGCCGTGAAGTTGAGTTGATAAACGTCGCCTGCACGAATCCACTCATGAATTGCCGCAATCCGTTCTGCGTACTGCTCCTCGGTCAGAGCGAGCGAGGCTTGCACTTCGGTTTCGTCGGGCAACTTCTTGTCCGGCCGTTCTCCTCCAGTGCGAAAGCTCGCCAGACCCGGCGGCTCGCCATCGGGAAAGCTCCCCGTTGCAAGGTCGAACCGATAGGCGCGCTCATAAATGCCGAACCAGGCGAGCGGTTGCCCAGGCAGGCTTGCCCGCACCGCTGCCTTCGGCTCAAAGCAATTTCCGCATTCGTAGGTAAAGAATCCTGCCGCCGTCAGCCCGGACGCAACAGCGCTTTCAATCGCGCTAAAGAGGCCGGCAAGCTCCGCGGACGTGTTCGCCACGCACACCCGCAACGGCGACGTAAAAATCCGCATGTACGATTCTGCGTTAGGCTCTGTGTTGTTTGGCTTGCCGCACTCCAGCAGCACCGTGGCCGGTGTCTGTTCAACCAGCACGTACACTTCCGCGGGAAGGGAATGCCGGCGGCTCATGCAGGCTTTTACGTTGCCTCTTGTCTAATTCACCGTCAGAACCATCGTTGTGTTCTGCGTAATTGCGGTGATGCCGTTGCTGGACTGTCCGGTCACGATTACTGTATAAGTGCCCGATGGAGTAGGCAGAGTGGTGGGCGGGCCGTGGTTGTAGTAGTAGTAGCGCGGATTGCAGGCTGTGGTTCCCAGAATGGTGACCAAGGCGACCAGCGCTATGAGTGCAAGCTTGTTCAGCCATGCGCGCCGCCTCGCTCCCCAGGCCAGTCCGCCCAATCCCAGCATTCCGGGCAGCAGAAAAGCCCAGGCAACCGGGCCGCTTCCTCTGGTGTAGGCCGCGGGCGGCCGCAATTGGCCGGCTGTTCCTCCAGCCTGTGTCTGCAAAACCATGGAGCTGGTGACTCCCTGGTGCTGGAGGGGCAGAATCTCCAGGCTCTCCGGAGAAAAGATGCATGAGGCCTGGTTCGGCAGCCCCGAGCAGGAGAGGGTGACAAACGCCGGCGTGTTTCCTGCCGGGGGTACGAATGGCGATAGAGGCACCACGGTCGCTGTGGCTGTTCCTGCTTCGCCCGCCGTCAGCGTGTTGGACGGCGCCAGACTCGATACGGTCACAATAAACGAGGACGTGCACTGAGAACTGACGGTCTGCGATACGGAAACCGAGGTCGAGCCATTGTAGGTGGCGTTGCCGGTATAGACCGCGCTGAGGGTGTGCACGCCATTTGCCAGTCCAAAGACAAAGCTTGCCTGACCGGTAGGATTGAGGGTCGTGCTGCCCAGTGAAACCGGACTCCCGCTCGCCGCGTCCATGATCGTAACGGTTCCAGCAGGCACACCCGTTGTACTGGTCACGCCTACAGCCAAGCTCGTCAGCGAGCAGGTCGCGGCTGTGCTGGACTGCGCCGTCATTGTGGTTGTAGTGCCAGTGCTTTGCGCGCTCGCTGCCGCCACCGGCAGTATAAGCAGCGCCAGCGCCGCACCCAGTCCTGCAACCCACTCCTCAAGCCGCAGACTGCGGCGATTCATGCCTCTCACGTGCACCTGCTCCAAATCTCCAGAAGAATCGCGCATCGCCAAATCGCGTATCGCCCGTTCCCTTAAGCGTAGAAGACTATTGTATCTGGCGGGGGCGCGGTGGGGCCAACCGGCGCACCGCAGTTTAGCCCGAAAAGCACCCCAGCCGCCCAAGCAGGATGCTGATGCGCCATGTCATGAGCCCCTGCAATCAATCCCTGTCATGCGTTGGACGCGGCGCGCCCGGAATGGAGAGTCCAGCCCACCGCCCGGCCCACTGTGTGGAGTTATGCTTCTTCTTTGAGGTAAATAGCCATGACTCAGGCTCCTCCTCGCCCCCAACTTGCCCATCTGACCGCGGCTCTCGACGAACTCCGCGCCAAGGGCACGCACTTCAAGCTCCGCATCCTCGACGATCAGCAGGCCCCGGTCTGCCATTACGACGGCCGCCAGGTGATTAACCTTGCCAGCAACAATTATCTGGGGCTGGCCAACGACCCGCGGCTTATCGAGGCCGCTCTGGTTGCCACGCGCGCCTTTGGCGTGGGCTCGGGGGCAGTGCGCACCATTGCCGGAACCATGCGCATCCACATGGATCTCGAGGAAAAGATCGCCCGCTTCAAGAATGTCGAGGCCTGCGTCGTCTTTCAGAGCGGTTTTGCCGCCAACGCGGGCACCGTAAGCGCCATCCTCGGCAAAGAAGACTTCATCCTCTCCGACGAGCTCAACCACGCCAGCATTATCGACGGTGCGCGCCTCTCCCGCGCCACTATTAAAGTATTCCGCCACAAGGACATAGCCCACTGCGAGCAGCTTCTTCAGGAGCTCGCCACGCAGCCCGGCAGGAAGCTCGTCATCACCGATGGCGTCTTCTCGATGGACGGCGATATTGGCCCCGTCGACAAGCTTTCCGCCCTGGCCGAGAAATATGGCGCCATCATGATGGTCGACGACGCCCACGCCTCGGGTGTCCTGGGCCGCAATGGCCGCGGGTCGGTCGACCATTTCGGTATGCACGGCAAGGTGGACATTCAGGTCGGCACCCTATCGAAGGCAATTGGCGCCCTAGGGGGCTACGTTTGCGGCAGTTATGACCTGATTGACTACCTCTATCACCGCGCCCGCCCGTTCCTCTTCTCCACCTCCCACCCACCTTCAGTTGCGGCCACCTGCATTGCCGCCTTCGACATTCTGGAGCAGGAGCCGGAGCGGATTCAGCGGCTCTGGTCAAACACCCACTACTTCCAGGGCGAACTCAAGCGGCTAGGCTTCAACATCGGAGGCGTCACCACCCCGGCCACCGAAACGCCCATCACGCCCATCATCGTGGGCGAAGGCCGCGCGGCCATGGAGTTCAGTCGTGCGCTCTTCGACGAAGGCGTAATGGCCACCGGCATTGCCTTCCCCACCGTTCCCGAGCGCAAAGCAAGAATCCGCGCCATCCTCACCAGCGAACACACGCGGGCGCAGCTCGACCAGGCGCTGGAGACGTTTGAGCGCGTCGCGCGGCGGCTGGGGATTCGATAGCGGAATCAGAGTC